>JACQAB010000037.1 GCA_016195205.1 Pseudomonadota bacterium | reverse complement strand
TTCGCGGCCACCTGCTGCGGCTGAGGAGCGGTCTTATCCGTTCCCTGAACAGGCGCGCTTCCATCTTTCTTGTCGTGCGATGCCACTACAGTAGACGACGCCGGAGCGGGAGCCTGAACCATGGCGCCAGACGGCCCGCTTGGGGTCCGCGCATTGAAATCTTCTTGCATCTCGCTGGCAACGACCTCCGGAGCAACGCCCCATTGCGGTTCCTGCGGCTTTTCAGCTACCGCGGAGTTTCTCATGCCTTCCATCAGTTCGCTGGTAACCACTTCCGGGGCGATGCCGGGCTCTAGTGGTTTGCTTGGCTGACCTGAAAGACCGCTGATGTCTTCCGGCTCTGGGTTGGGCATCGGCTCTTTGGCTTTTCTCTGTTGCTCTTCCCGGTGGCGCGGGAGGAAATCTTTAGTATCAAAACCATTAAGCTCGGGCGGCAGAAGGGTTTTCGGATCCAGCCCCTCAGTTTTCTTGGAGGCTTTATCCAATTGCCGTTTAAGAGTCGGGTTATTCCAATCCAGGCTCCACGGATCAGACTTGCCTTTCCGTTTGGCGTCTTCGGTGACCCAGTTGTTGAAATCTTTAAACCAGTTGGGATCTTTATAATTAATGGTGCCTTTGCCGTAATCGTCAACCTGCTTATCCGACCAGTTCGTAAAATCTTTCGGCCCCGAGCTTTTCGCCCAGTCGCTGAGCATGCTGCCGAGGCCGCCAGGCGCAGAGGCCAGTTCAACTTTTGCACTGGGGTTATCAGAGAACGCCGGCGCCGACGTAGACCCTGGCACCAATCCGGAAGCCAAAGCCATTTCTGGTCCCCACGGCACACCTCCCTTGAATAACAGGGAGGTATTGGCCCATAGGTTGGCCATTCTTTCTTCCCAGGTTCTATGTTCCGCCGTCTTGCTTTCTGGCGGCAGCGTGGCAACTTTTTCCTCGATGGCGGCGGCGAGGGTGCTTTTGATCGATTCAAAGCTGAAAGGCGGCGTGAGGCGGCCTTCAAGCTCGCCCACAAACTGAGCAAGAGCGCCGTCCGAGAGATGCGCACCATGCCGCATCGCGGCAACGATCAGCTCGCCGCCGATGACAACTCTGGCCAGCGCCATCTGGTTTTCGTCTGGATGCCTTCCGCTTTCCGGAGGCGGCTTGGCCAGCATGCCCATTGTCGGAACAGCCATATAAACCCCTTGAAAAAGGTCATAAAATTCCGGTTTTATTCTGCTCCCGAAAGTTTAGAAATTCTTTAATTTTGCCTTAAGATGTAAACGGCGCTTAACCATGACACGGATTTTTCAGGATAAAAAATGGGTCATTGCCTCGCACAATCCCGGGAAAATCCGGGAATTCGAGGCGATGCTTAACCTGCCCGGCCTTGCGCTGCAGGGCGCGGGGGCGCTTGGCTTGCCCGAGCCCGACGAGACGGGCGCCAGTTTTGCCGCGAATGCGCGCCTCAAATCCCTGGCCGCCTCCGGCAAAGCAAACCTGCCGGCGCTGGCCGATGACAGCGGCTTGTGCGTGGAAGCCTTGAACGGCGCGCCGGGAATTCATTCCGCGCGCTGGGCCGGGCCAAACAAAGATTTCAACGCCGCTATGGAAAAAATCCGCGCGCGGCTGGCGGAAAAGAACCTGGTCACCAGCCCGGCCGCTTTCGTCGCCGCGCTGTGCTTAAGCACGCCGAATGGCGCTTTGATCGAGGTCGAAGGCCGCGTGGAAGGCGCGCTGGTTTTCCCCCCGCGCGGCGCCAGGGGCTTCGGCTATGATCCCATTTTCGTGCCCCGCGGCGAGAAACGAACTTTCGGCGAAATGCCGCCGGAAGAGAAAGAGAAAATCTCACATCGCGCTCAAGCAATAGGAGAACTGAAAAGGATTCTGGGGCTAAGGGGCTCGGGGACTCGGGGGCTAAAGTAAATTTATGTCATCTCAGCCCCTCAGCCCCTCAGCCCCCCAGCCCCTCTCTCTTTACATCCACTGGCCGTTCTGCGCCTCGAAATGCCCCTATTGCGATTTCAACAGCCATGTGCGCGAAAACATCGACGAAGCCGCCTGGCTGAAGGCTTACCTGAGCGAGATGGAACACTGGGCCGCGCGCCTTGGCCCGCGCTGTTTAAGCACGGTGTTTTTCGGCGGCGGCACGCCGTCGTTGATGAATCCGAAAACAGTTGAAAAAATCATCGATAAGGCTGTTGGGCTTTTTGGGACTGGGGATCAGGGACTAGGGACTGGATATTCTCCCCCTAGTCCCCAGTCCCTAGCCCCTAGTCCCGAGATTACATTGGAAGCCAACCCCACCTCGTCCGAAGCGCAGAAATTCCGCGATCTGAAAAGCGCGGGCGTCAACCGGCTATCGCTGGGCGTGCAGGCGCTGGACGATGCCGCGCTGACGTTCCTGGGCCGCAAGCACAACACGGCAGAGGCCGTTTCCGCCGTCGCCGCGGCGGCGCAGGTATTCCCGCGTTTTTCGTTTGACCTGATCTATGCCCGCAAAGGCCAATCGGTGAAGGATTGGGAACAGGAATTGCGCCGCGCCCTGCCCATGGCCGATGGGCATTTGTCGCTTTACCAGCTCACGCTGGAACCGGGCACCGGCTTTGCCGCGCGCGCTGCGTTGGGCGAGGTGTTTCAGGCCCAGGAAGATGAACAGATCGAGATGTTTGAAATCACCCAAAGCGTGATGGAACAGGCCGGGCTGCCCGGGTACGAAATATCCAACCACGCCAAGCCGGGCCAGGAATGCCGCCATAACCTGGCCTATTGGCAATATGGCGAATGGCTGGGCATCGGCCCGGGGGCGCATGGAAGAGTTTGGGGATCAGGGACTAGGGACTGGGGACTGGAAAAAGAATTTCCTTCCCAGTCCCTAGTCCCTAGTCCCCAGTCCCAATGTCATGCCCAAACCAATATCCGCGCCCCGGAAGCCTGGCTGAAAAGCGTGCAGACCAAAGGCCACGGCACCGAAAGCTGCATCCCCCTGCCCGCGCGCGAGGCGCAGGAAGAAGCCCTGCTGATGGGGTTGCGCCTGCGCCAGGGGCTATGCAAAAGCCGCTGGCAAACGCGCTTTGGAACGCCACTGGATAACTTCCTTGACGCCGGTAAAAAACGCGCGCTGCTGGCGGCCGGGCTGATCGAGGAAGATGCCGAATACCTTCGCGCCACGCCCAACGGCGCGCTGAAATTGAATTCCGTCACTGCCGTACTGATCGCGAATTAGCCCTATCCATAAAAAACGGATGTCATCCCGGGCGAGCGGCGAGTGGAACGAGCCGTGCCCGCCTTCGCCAAGGCTACGGCGGGTCTGTTGAGAAAACTCGTCCGTCGAAGCTTTAGCGTAGGCGGAAGACCCGAGATCCCATTTGGTTTTTGGAAACAGAATAAAATGGGGTTCCGGATAATCGCTTCGCAATTTCCGGGATGACATGAATAAAAATTCTTAAGCCGCCATCGGCGAGGGCGTGGGGAAGGCCCATTCGTCGCGCTTGCGGGCTTTGACATGGCCCTGGAAGGCGCTGGTATCCGGGGCGGGGCGCGTGGGTGAATGGCGCGGCGCATGACCCGAACCAAATTCGGCGGCCTTGGCCGCTTCCGGATTGCGGATCAAGATCATCGGGGAATGATCAGTCTTCACGCCGGTCAGGTCGGCGCCGGGGGCATCCAGATCCAGATGCTGGGTGTGGCTGAAATCGGCATGTTGCAGCTTGGCGTTGTTGGCCTTGATGCTGCCCATCGCGCCCGCGAACGAGCTATAGGCCGCTTCACGGCCTTCCATGTTGGTGTTGTCGTGGGTGGACCCGGCCAGGTTGGCATGGGTGATTTTGTTGAACATGTCGCCGCTGAAGGTCGCGTTCGGCGCATCCAGGCCGACGGCGGAAACATCGCCCACCTGCTTGATGTTGGTGAAGCGCGCGCCGCGGGCTTTCGAGTTATCCAGGCGGGCATCGACGAAGGCAGCGCGGTCGAAATCGCGGCCCGGGGCAATCATCGCGCCCGCGGTTTTGAAGGTGGTGTTGATCGACTTGCCGCCCGCGAACTTCTTGGGCACGAAGCCTTCCATCACATAGCCGCTGGTGTCTTCGCCGTCGTAGTTGTCGCGCTGCGCCTGGGCGGCGGAAATTTTCAGCACCGGGTGGCGGTCCTTGATGCCCAACTCCTTCATCTTCGCATCGATGGCGCGCTTTTCGATCAGCGAAGATTTGCCGCCGTCGGGAAGATCGATTTCCACCTTGCGGCCGCTGCCGAAGATTCCGCCGAAGGCGTTTTCATCGTCGAACTTGACGGTTTTCTTTTTCGTGTCGGGCTTGGGCACCGAGGGGCCCAGCAGCGAAGGACGGTGCTGGCTTTTCAGGGGATTGCCGCTAGGCACTCTGCCGAAATCGACCACGTCACGGCTGAGCAATCCGTAGTCGTTGCGCTTGTTATAACTGGTCGAAAACAGGCTCATAAAATCCTTCGCTTGGTATGGAACAAACCTAAGCGAAGACGGTTAAGCGAGGCCTAATTAACCATGACATCTTATTGATTTTATTGAGTAATTTGCAATTTTAAGAAAAAATATATCTAATTTGGAACAAATTTTTCGCTTTTTTAGTTTCAAAAAGCCGGTAAAGCCCATCCCGGTCAGCAGGATAGGTGGTTAGCGATTCGTGAAAGAAAAAAGCGCGCCGGAACACGCGCCGCACGGGTCATGCAGAATAACCCCGTAATCATTGGCACATCCCGCTGTTCAATTCTGAACGGCTTTCATAGGCGGGTATGTTCAGAATTTCTGCGGCGCGGGCTCCACCACGCGCGCGCTGCCGCCCTGCACTTCCAGCACCGCCAACCCGCGCTCGGTCACGCCCGCAGGAGTGAGGCGGAAAATCCCGTCGAGCCCCGAAAAACCGTTCGGATTGGTCAGCGTGGTGTCATCGAACGGGCGGCCCTTATTGGCCAGCGCTTCGGCCAAAGCGGTGGCGTCATAAGCCAGGCTGGCCAGGCGCGCGGGTTTCTTGCCGAAATTGCGTTCATAGCGCTGCGCAAAATTCACGCGCGCCGCCGGATCGGGCGCGGCATACCAGCCGCCGCTTAGCGCCGGATCGGCCAGGGTTTCCGCCTCATCCCACAGCCCCGTGCCCAGCCACGGTATCTGCTTCGCGCCAAGGCCCTTGGTGGTGAGTTGCGCGGCGATGCGGCGCAGATCACCCCCACCCGCGGGCAGGAAAAGCGCCTGGTATTCGCCGCGCCTCCCGGCGATTTCCTGCACTGCCAGCGCCTGCGCGGCCGAGGTGTTCTGATAGCGCACCACCGTTGCCGCCTCGACCGGCGAGCCGGATTCTTTCAGCGTGGCAATCACCAGATCGCCATAGGCCGTGGCCGGCGCCAATACGCCCAGGCGGTTCAGCCCGCGCGACGCGGCGAAAGCGGCGATGCGCCGCGCCTGCTCCACCGGCGAGAAACCCAGCACATAGGCGCCATCGCCCGCCACCGTCCAGTCGTTCGAAAGCGCCAGCACCGGCACCCGCAAAGCGGCGGCCTCGGCCTTCACCGCGCTGACGGACGCTGCAAACAGCGGCCCGATAATCAACTGCGCCCCGGCTTTCAGCACTTCCTGCGCGGCGGCAACCGCCTGGGGAGGGGACGCACCGGAATCGCGTGGCATGAGTTCGAATTTTTCGCGGCCCAGCTCCAGCACCGCCAGCTGCGCGGCATCCAGCATGTTCTTGCCCAGGGCGGCCTGCGGGCCCGACAGCGGCAGCAGGATGGCGACCTTCGCCGCGCGCGGCGGCAAGGGCGCGGGCGCATTGACCGGGGGCGCGGAAGCCGCAGGCGCGGCGGGCATGGGCTGGAACCAGCTTGAAACCTCATGGCCCATATTACTGGCGGTGCCATCACAGGCGGTGAGGAGGAGACTCAAAAACAAAAGAAAAGTCATCCCAGCGAATGCTGGGATCCATGGCCACCGCCTCTCTATCGGAGAGGTTTCGGCCATGGATCCCAGCTTCCGCTGGCATGACACGGCGCGTGGTTGGGACGCCCTATTCATTTCAAAACCTCTGTGTTAAATCTGATTCTATGGCAAAAAAGCGCAGGAAAAGTCAGGATAAACCCGGGCCGGACGGCATGCAACCGGGCCTCTATCTCGTGGCCACGCCCATTGGCCACGCGCAGGACATCACTCTCCGCGCGCTGCAGGTGCTGCGCGACGCCGACGTCCTATTCTGCGAAGACACCCGCCGCCTGCAGAAGCTGCTGACGATCCACGGCATCAAGGGCAAAAAGCTTCTCGCCGCGCACGCGCATAACGAACAGGTTAGCGCCGCGCTGATCGGCGAAAAAATTCGCGAGGGGAAAAGCGTGGCCTATGCCAGCGACGCCGGGCTGCCGCTGATCAGCGATCCCGGCGCGGCGATGGTGACCTATCTGGCCAAGGAGGGTTTGGCCGTCACCAGCCTGCCGGGCGCCAATGCCGCCCTCACCGCCCTGCAGCTTTCCGGATTGCCGGCCCTGCCCTTTACCTTCGTGGGCTTCCTGCCGCCCAAATCCTCGGCACGCAAAAGGGCGCTGCAAAGCCTTAAAAAGCTTGATTCCACTGTTGTTTTCTATGAAGCGCCGCACCGTATTCTGGAAACACTGGAAGACCTGCGCGAAGTCTTCGGCAACCGCGAGGCCGCCCTGTGCCGCGAGTTGACCAAGATGCACGAGGAAGTGCTGCGCGGAAAATTCGAGGCGCTGTCACAAATCCTTCGCAACCGCGCAAGCATCAAGGGTGAGATCGTGCTGGTGGTCAACGGCGCGGGGCTTGAGGAAGAAGAAGCCATCGACCAGAACGAGATCGACCGGTTGCTGCTGGAGGCGCGCAAAACCTTGTCGGCCAAGGATGCCGCGGCGATCATGTCGGGCCGCACCGGCTTGCCGAAACGCGAGTTGTACCAGCGGTTATTGCATTTGCATGACGAGAGT
>JACQAB010000050.1 GCA_016195205.1 Pseudomonadota bacterium | reverse complement strand
GATCGTTACGCCCATGCCTTTGGGCAAAATGCGCGGAATGTTTTCCACTAGCCCGCCGCCGGTGATATGCGCCATGCCCTTTACGTCGCAGGTTTTGCAAAGGCTAAGCAGTGGCTTCACATAAAGCCGGGTGGGAATAAGAAACGCTTCGGCCAAGTCCATGCCCGGGGCAAAGGGCGCCGGGGCGGCATAAGATAAGCCCTTGTCTTTCACAATCTTGCGGATCAGTGAATAGCCGTTGCTGTGCGCGCCGCTGGAGGTGAGCCCCAGCACCACGTCGCCTTCCTTAATGGTTTCGCCGGTAATCACCTTGTTGCGCTCGACCGCGCCCACGGCAAAACCGGCCAGATCGTAATCGCCCGCGGCATACAGGCCTGGCAATTCCGCCGTTTCGCCGCCCACCAGCGCGCAGTTGGATTCCCGGCAGCCCTTGGCCACCCCGGCGATCACCTTTTCGGCCACGCCTACATCCAGCTTGCCGCAGGCGAAATAGTCGAGGAAGAAAAGCGGTTCGGCCCCGCTAACCACCAGATCGTTCACGCACATCGCCACGCCGTCCACGCCGATGCCGTCGTGGCGGTTGACCTCGATCGCGATTTTCAGCTTCGTCCCCACGCCATCATTGGTGCTGACGATCAGCGGGTCTTGATAGCCGCAGGCCTTAATATCGAAAAACGCGCCGAAGCCGCCCAGGGCGGCCCGCGTGCCCTTGCGCGCCGTCGAGGCGGCTAAGGGCTTGATGCGCTCGACCAATTCATTGCCGGCGCTGATATCCACCCCGGCCTTGGCATAGGCGTCTTGCTGGACTCGGTTACGGCTCATGCCCCGCCCCTTAGAAAACATAAAGAAACCATCTTATCTTCGCTCATTCTCCGGTTATAATCGAAGCCAACTTATCCTTTGTCCCCCGTGTTTGCCAATGCCGCGTTTTGCCCTCGTTCTAGTGTTTTTGCTGGCGGGTTTTGCCGCGCCCCTGTACGGCCAGGAGGCTGCCGAAGCCGCCGATACCTATACCGTGTCCGGCGTGGCCGTCGATGTAAAAGCCGCCAACGGCACCGCCGCGCGCGACAAGGCCTTCACCGAGGGCGGGCGCAAGGCGCTGATCGAACTGGCCGGGCGCCTGACGGAAAGCAAAGACCTTGGCTTCAAGGGCGTGGACGATAACAGCATCGGCCGGTTGATTAAAAGCTTCGAGGTGGAAAACGAGAAAGCTTCCGGCTCGCGCTATATCGGCAAACTTACTTTCCATTTCCGGCCCGAGCAGACCGACCTGTTCCTGCAAAGCCGTGGCCTGACTTTGAAAGATATGAATGTCGATACCTCCGCCGCGCTCGAGGAACAACCCGCCGCCCCCCTGCCACCGCGCATGGTGCTGCTGCCCGTGGTGCGCTTGGGCCAGCAGGCGGCGCTGTGGGAGCAAAAAACCGCATGGGCCCGCGCCTGGGAGAATTACGTTTCCGACACCGGATTGCCTAATCTGGTTATTCCCGATGGTTCGGCGGAAGATATTTCATCCATCAAGGCCGGTGAGGCTTTGGCCGGGCTACCCGGCCCCTTGATGAAAGTGATGCAGCGTTATGATGCGCATGGAGTGATTGTCGCCGCGCTTACTGCCCCCAGCCTTTGGCCCACGCCGGAAAACACCCTGTCGGTTCAAGTGGCCGTGTTCGACGCCAAAGGGAAGATGCGGAATTCATCCAGCTTCTTCCTTCCCGCACAGCCCGGCCGCAAGCCCATGGAGTGGCTGCAAGACGGCGCGGGCTATGCCGTAAGCATGATGCAACAAGCTCAAGTGGTCCCTGCTAACATGCATGGCTCTTCGCCCTATGCTCCCGCGCGTCCCGCGGCCCTGCCGCCGGGAAGCTTGCAGCTGACCCTCGCCATTCCTTACTCCAGCCCGCAACAATGGCAATCGATGCGCACGGCTATTGAAGAAATGCCGGGCGTCGTCCGTTTTGATATTTCCACCCTTACGCATACGCAGGCCACGGTGCAGGTGGCCTATCAGGGATCGCGCGGCGCCTTCGGCACGGCCTTAACGCAGCGGGGGTTAAGCCTTCTGGAAGCCCCGGGATCGCTTACCATTGTGCCCGCCACCAATTATGGGGTGTCCCGCACGGTATATCCGCCACCGGCACCGCCCGTGGAAACCACCGATGATAGCGGTGAGACGGAAGAAGATCTTTCACCGGAAACCCGTCCGTCGCCCCCGCCAAAACCACAAGCGCCTATCCTGCCCCCGCCAGAAAAAATGCCGCCGGCCATTCCATGACGCACCCCGCCCCCACTTCCCCCGTGCCTGAATGGCGCTTCTGGCTGATCCTGGCTTTCGTGCTGGCGGGGCTTTTATGGTTACTGGGTGATGTCGTCACGCCGTTTTTCCTGGCCACGCTGATTGCCTATCTGCTGGACCCGGTGGTGCGCAAGCTGAACGGCTGGGGCGTGCCGCGCGGATTATGTGCCGCGATCGCCATCCTGCTGTTCATCGCTCTGGTCACCACTCTGGTGTTGTTCATCGGCCCCATTGTGCGTACGCAGGCCACCGATCTGGTGCGCACCCTGCCGGCCTATATTGATACGCTGCAGAATGATCTGTGGCCGCGTGTTTCAAGCTTTTTGCAGCAAATTCCGGCTTTCAGCGGCGTGAAGCTGCAGGCCCATCTGACGCAATACACCGGCGATGCCGTGAACCTGGCCGGCATTCTTCTGGGCCGGGTGGTGACGGGCAGTGGCGCGCTTTTGCATGTGCTGATGTATTTTATTCTTACGCCGGTCATCACTTTTTACCTGCTGCGCGACTGGCCGATTATGGTAACACATTTTGAAACGCTGCTTCCGGCGCGGCATGCGCCTGCCATCCGGCAGGAGTTGCAAACCATTGATCAGATGATTGCCGGCTTCGTGCGCGGGCAGGCCACGGTAAGCCTGTGCCTTGCCGCTTTTTATGCCGCCACGCTTTATCTGACCGGCCTGAAATATGGTATGATCATCGGCCTGGCCACCGGCTTTCTTTCCTTCATTCCTATCGTGGGTACGGTGACCGGCGCGATTGTCAGTCTGACGCTGGCGGCCATCCAATTCCATCAGGCGTCGCATATAGCCCTGGTGGGCGCGGTGTTCGTGGCGGCGCAGGTGCTGGACGGCTATTTCCTCACCCCCAACCTGGTAGGAACGCGGGTGGGGCTGCATCCGGTGTGGATTATCTTCGCGGTCATCGCCGGTGGAACGCTGTTCGGTTTCTTCGGGATCATTTTTGCCGTGCCGGTGGCCGGCACGCTGGCCATTCTGCTGCGCGTGGCGCTGCGTGAATACCGCGCCAGCCGTTATTACCAGCCCCCCGTGCCGTAGCCATGCCGCGGCAAATTCCCTTCGCGCTTCCGGTTGATCCCGCCATGGGCGAGGATGATTTTCTGGTCACCTCCAGCAATCAGGAAGCCGCACGGCAAGTGAACGAGGCCGAGCCTTCCTCGCTTCTTCTGCTGCTGGGCCCCAAGGGCACCGGCAAAAGCCACCTGGCGCGCATCTGGAAAAAACGCCTGGACGCCGCCACGCTTGATTTCGACGACATGACCGTGGACGCGCTGCAGGACGCGCGGGCCTTCGTGTGGGAAGACGCCGACCAGCTGCCCTGGGACGCCGCGCACGAGGAAAAAGCCTTTCATCTTCTGAACACGCTGCGCGAACGCAAAGCCGCGCTGCTGATCACCGCCAGCCTTGCCCCCGCGCAGTGGGAGTTGGCCTTGGCCGATTTGCGCTCGCGCCTGCTGGCGCTGCCGGTGGCGCAGATTGGAACGCCGGATGATGCGCTGGTGGCGGGGCTGCTGCTAAAACACTTGAACGACCGGCAATTGCGCGTGACGGAGGACGTTCTGAATTACCTGCTCCCCCGCCTGCCGCGCGAGGGCGCGCGCATCGAGGAAGCCGTGCGCAAGCTGGATCGCGCCTCGCTGGCCGACCGGCGGGCGATTACCATTCCCCTGGCGCGGGAGATTCTGGGCGATTTTTTGGCGGTGGATTCTTGATCAGGGGCCAACGGGTGAACAGGTTTTTAGAGCTACCTTCTTCTCTAATAAAATACGCATGAGTCTGAGTTGAAATCCCGCCTCGTCCACTGATGTGGGCTTAAGCCTTCCACCATAGAGGACTATCGTTCTTTCTATGGAAGGTGGCTTGGAAGTCTTGGGTGCTACCAACAAAATTTCGGCGAAATCTCTCCACGCCATGGCAAGAACTATGGTTGTTCCCGCCGTGTTTTTGACTTCAACGTAATGATTTGACATGCAGATAATTCCATCTTGTTTTGTTTTTTTATAGGCACCGGAATTTGGCCTTTCGATAACTTTATATTTGTGGGGCAAGACGAGTCTTAGTTCTTGCGCCAAAGATTGAAGAAAAGAAACGGCACCTTGCATTCTTTGTTCTTTAAAGTCTGCAGGATTGGGCGCGGTTTCCACGCGGGCAAGTTTGTAATGATCCAAAAGGGATTGGGCTGTAATAGCCATAAATATTCCTTAAAAAATCCCGCGAAGGATTCTTAGGCCTGAGGCGCGAAGAAAGAGGGCTTTGCGCAAGGAACTCCGGACCGCGGTAATATCCGTGAGAGGTGACTCATAATATTTTGTTCATCCAGCTTGGAAAGCCCAACTTTAAAGTCCATGGAGCCCTGCCAAACCCTCTTTCGTGTTCCATCTGTCGGATCTGTCGGATCACCTTGATAAACATCCACACCGCCTCCATAAGAGTTAAGCGCCACAACATTCACCGTGGCTAGGACAGCGCCAGTGGAATCCTCAACTCGGACAGAACGGCAAAGAAACTTCTCGCGACGATGACCCTTATTACCGGCAAGCCAATCATATGGCTCATGTTTCACCTTATAACCCGCATCTTTAACAATAAGAGCTTCGAGAGCAACTTTGAGATTATCCATGGAGGCTGTAATAATTGCCGTTCTGTCATTAATAAAACTCTTCCCATATGCTCCCGCGCCAGGCACCGCGCGTACTTCACGTTCCAACAAAGTGCGGCGGGCAACTTCTTCTTCGCCTTCTCCCCAAAATTTCAACATGTCTGAAACATTAAAAGCCATAATACCCTCCGTTAAAATGAAGGCACATTTATATACTACGCCGCACAAGCCTCAAAGCCTTTTTTCAGTTCTTCCATCGGCAGCTTGCGGCCGATGAAAACAATGCGGCTCATCCGGGCCTCGCCGGGCTTCCAGACGCGTTGAAAAACGCCTTCCTTAACCATATGCACCGACTGAAACACGAAACGGCGGTTGTCGCCCTTGAAGCTTAAAATGCCTTTGGCGCGCAGCAGCGTGGCGCCATGCGTGGCCAGCACATGCGCCATCCATTCATCGAATTTATCGATGTTCAGGGGCTTTTCGCTTTTCAAGGAAAGGCTGTCCACCGCCGGGCCGTGGTCATGATGGTCGTGGTCGTGGTCGTCATGATCATGATGGTGATGGCCGTCCAGATCATGCCCGTGCAAAAAGTGCGGCTCCAATTCCACCATGCGGTTTAAATCAAACGCGCCGCGGTTGAGGATTTTATCCAACTCTACCCCGCCGCGCTGCATGCGGTGAATGGGCGCGAAGGGATTCAGCTTTCGCAACTCCTTCTCCACCGCCTCAACCCCCTTGGCATCCACCAAATCGGTTTTGTTCAGCAGCAGGATATCGGCAAAGGCCACCTGGTCCTGCGCTTCGGCGGAATCATCTAAGCGTTCGCGCACATGCCGCGCATCAACCACGGTGACGATGGCATCCAGCCGCGTGCGCTTGGAAACGTCGTCATCCAGGAAAAAGGTTTGCGCCACCGGCGCGGGCGCGGCAAGCCCCGTGGTTTCCACCAGGATGGCGTCGAAGCGGCCTTTTTGCTTGATGAGGCGGCCGATCACCCGGATCAGATCGCCGCGCACGGTGCAGCACACGCAGCCGTTGTTCATTTCGAACACTTCTTCGTCGGAATCCACGATCAGCTCGTTATCAATGCCGATTTCGCCGAACTCGTTAACGATCACGGCGTATTTTTTGCCATGCGGCTCGGAAAGAATGCGGTTGAGCAGCGTGGTTTTGCCCGCGCCCAGAAAACCGGTAAGCACCGTGACTGGAATTTTGTCGTCCATTTTCCTTCTTGCCTCGAAAGCGTGGTTGGCGCATTTTTAGCACCTCATAGGGTGAAAGAAAATGGCATCATGAAAGGTATTCTTCTGGCGGGCGGATCGGGCACGCGTTTAAGGCCCCTGACCAACGGGCTTAACAAGCATCTGCTGCCGGTTTTCGACAAGCCGATGGTTTTTTATCCGCTGGCCACGCTGATGCAGGCCGGAATTCGCGACATTCTGCTGATCACCCATCCCGCCGATAAGCCGGTGTTTGAAGCCCTATTAGGCCCCGGCGCAGGGCTGGGCCTGAAGATTTCTTATGCCGTGCAAGAGAAACCAAATGGCATTGCCGAGGCTTTTTTGATCGGTGAAAAATTTATCGATGGTGAACCTTGCGCCCTTATTCTGGGTGATAATATTTTCCACGGCGGCGATTTCACCGAGTTGGTGTCGCATGCCGCAAAGCGCAAAAGCGGCGCTTCGGTCTTTGCGCGCGAGGTGCATGATCCGCAGCGCTTCGGCGTGGTGGAGTTTGACGGCCATGGCCGCGCCCGCCGTCTGGTTGAAAAACCGAAAGACCCGCGCTCGAACTGGGCCGTGACCGGGCTTTATCTCTATGACAATCAAGTGACCGGCATCGCCAAAACGCTGAAGCCTTCCGCGCGCGGTGAATTGGAAATTACCGACGTGAACAAGGCCTATCTGGAAAAAGACGCGCTGAATGTGGAATGCCTTGATCCCACCACCGCCTGGCTGGACACCGGCACACCGGAAGCCCTGTTGGAAGCGGCTAATTTCATTCAGAAAACCGAGCAAAACGAAGGCCGCAAAATCGCCTGTCTGGAAGAAATCGCCTGGCGAAGCGGCTTCATTACGCTGGATCAAATGATGGCCGCGGGCGCGGGTTATGCCAAAACAGCTTACGGAGAATATTTGGCCACGCTTTACGAAACGGAATGCGCAAAGAACGAAAAAGCTGAGCTGCGCGTGGCGAGTTAATTACGCGGCTTTGGTTTGCTTCAGGATAGCCAGATAAGATTCCTTCAAATCACGCGTCTGCGCACGGATGATTTCCTGCCACGAAGGCACGCGGCCAAGAACCCCGGCAAGCTTTTCTGTTTTCATCCAGCTTTTCTGCGGGCGCGGGCCAAGCCGCGGGAACGCGTTGCTGGAGATCGGCGCCAAAGGAATGTCCACGCCAAGTTCTTCAAACGCCACGCACATGGCATCCAGCCAAGTGGTTTGGCCGGCACCGACCGTATGATAAAGCCCATAAGGCGCCTGCTTTTCCAGCAGACCTGTAATAACCCCAGCAAGGAATTGCGGTGTGGAAACGCTGATTTCCAGGTCATTCACCACATCCAGCTTGCGCGCGCCTCGCGCCACGCGGCCCAAAAGGGCCTTGACCAGATCGGATTTGTCCGCGCCCGCGCCGATCAGGCTGGCGATGCGCAGGATGTAACCGGGTGTTTTCATTTTTAGCATGGCTTCATCGGCCAAGTATTTGTGCAGCCCGTAATAAGAAAGCGGATGGGCGATGGACTCTTCGGCATAGCCGCCGGTTTTTCCGTCGAACACGTAATCGGTGGAAAACTGGATGAGGCACGCGCCGCGCTCCGCGCAAAGTTCCGCCAGATTTCTGGCGCCAAGAAAATTCACGCGATAGGAAGCTTCGGGCTCTTTCTCACACCGATCGGTATTTAAGAACGCCGTGGCATTGATGACGGCATCGGGCTTCACCTCGTCCAGAACCGCGCGCAGCCGGGAAATATTGGTCACATCCGCTTGTGCATGGGTGAATGGCGCCATCTGCCAGTTCTTGCGCGCGGCAAAATAATGCTGAAAACGCGTGCCTAAAAACCCGCTGGCTCCAAAGAGAACAATTTTTTTAGTCATAATTTTAATGCCTCGCAAAACAGGCAAGCAGACTCCCCTCCCTTCGGGAGGGGTTGGGGGAGGGCCTGTACTCCCGATCTAGATCATGCTTGGTAAGGCCCTCCCCTTTATCCCCTCTCCGCCTACGCTAAGAAGAAGCTTCGGCGGACGAACTAGCCCAGACCCGCCGTAGCCTCTTGGCGAAGGCAGGCCGAAGGGAGGGGAAATTAGCTTCCCACCTTGCGTAACCCCGGCCGTATCTGCGCCACTTCCTCAATATCCAGAATGCCGCCATGCAGCTCAACCTGCTGCAAAACATTGTGCCAATGGTGCAGGGTTTTATACCATTCCAGCGTCAGGGTTTCGGTAGTGCGGTCCAGCTTGCCGGCATACAGCGCATCGATAATTTCCTTCACTCCGTCTTCCACCGTGCGGGTGGCGTGCCAGCCCAACGCCTCAATCTTCTTGAACGCCACGCGATAGGAACGATGATCAGGGTCGCCATACCATTCCACCTGCACCTTGGGTGAAATACTGTGCGCAACGCGTTCACCCAGGTCATACAACTGGTAGACATTTTTATCCGAACCCACATTGAAAATCTGCGCGTTGACCTTGGAGGGAGCGGCGGTGAGCATGAAAATCATCGCTGCCGCGGTGTCGCGCACATGCACAAAAGGCCGCCATTGGCTGCCATCGCGCATCATGGGCAGCTTTCCGGTTTTCCAGGTGCCATAGGTCATGCCGTTGATGGCCACGTCAAAACGCATGCGCGGGCTGTAGCCATAGACTGTTGCCTGCCGCAGGATCACCACGGTGAATTTATCGTCGGCCAATTCCAGCGCATCTTCTTCGGCGCATTCATTGGCCCGGGCATAGGTGGTTAAGGGATGGGTAGGCGTGTTTTCATCGGCCACCACATCGGGCGGTAAAAAACCGTAAAGGCTGCAACTGGAAGGAAGAATATAACGATGCGCGCCGGCCATCTTGGCCAGCCATGCGGTTTCGGCACGGGCCTGATGATTGATCTGCCAGGTGGCATCTTGAAACAATTCGCCGCTGGGGTCGTTTGAAATGGCGGCGAGGTCAATCACCGCCTCGATCCCCTCAAAATGCTGGGGAGTCAGGCGGCGGGTATCTTCCTTGATCACTTCAAGGGTAGGATGCGAGGCTAGCACGTTTTGCCCGAAAAAGAAGCGGTCAACCGCGCGCACGCCAAAGCCGCGCTCCAGAAGCATGGGAACAAGCGTGCTGCCAATATAGCCGCCGGCGCCGGTTACAAGAATTTTCGTCATGGGGCTAGGGTCTTTCCTCATAAATAACACGGGTTCTGCGCGTAGCAAAATCGCCGATCCGGCTATGAAGAAAGCGCCGGCCGTAGCGGTGCCTACAGACAAGCTTTCTGAAGACGCCGGGCGATAATTTTGCCGCGCCCGAAAGGGTTTGCCTAAGATTTCGATCTGCGGCGTCAGCTTCGCTTGCCGTAGGGTAAACTACGGCTGCGCTCGCTTCCTGGCATATCGAAATCTTAGGCAAACAGAACTCCGTGCTATTTATGAGGAAAGACCCTCAGCTCAACGCGAAGCTTCGTAAACAAAGGGATTTTTTACATCTTTCAACAAAGGCTGCGCCCTGTCTTTGTCAGAGAGAATAAGCTTATCCACAGCCACGGGCAACTTAAGCTTCAGGGCCGGATCGCTCCATAAAATGCCCTTATCGTGTTGAGGCGAATAGTAATTACTGACTTTATAAAACACTTCCGTGCCCGGTTCGAGGGTTAAAATAGCATGGGCAAAGCCTTCAGGGACAAAAATCTGATTCCATAATTGGGGCCGCAGCTCGACCATCACATGCTGGCCATAGGTGGGGGAACCCTTGCGGATATCCACGGCAATATCCAGCGCCGCGCCCGCCAAAATTCTTACCAGCTTGGCCTGGGCAAAAGGCGGCTCCTGATAATGAAGGCCGCGAAAGGTGAAAAGTTCTGCCGAGAAAGAATGGTTATCCTGAACAAAACCCCGTGCCAGCCCCAAACCGGCAAGATTCTTGTCGCTGTAAACTTCGGAAAAGAAACCGCGGGAATCCTCAAACTTTTTTGGGCTAAGGACTTTAACCTCGGGAATGGCGGTGGGCGTTATTTGCATGATTCGAGACCTTTAAACAGCAGCGGCTTGCCTTTCCGGGCGGATCAACTGCTAACATAGGCCACCGTCCATTCCCTTTGATTTAAACGATGCCCCCTGCCCGCGCCAGCCCCATGCTTCCGGAAAAAGACCGGCTACCGCCTTCCTGCGTGGGATGGTCCGACCCTTTCATCGGGCTGGCCGTGGTTCTGGGCGTGTTCTTTGCCCTGCGCCTTGATAAAGGCATCAGCGATGCGGTGTTTGCCGCGCTGATGGTCGCCGCCCTCAGCCTGTTCCTGGGAACGTTAGAAATTGTGCGGGCCCCATGGCGTAAAACCAAGCCTTCCGCCGAACCGACCGACACCATCATACGGCGCGCAGGCCTGAAGATGTTGGGCTTCTTTGCCACGCTTGCTTTCATCGGTTTTCTGTATTGGCTTTTTCCGGAATACCGCCGCGCCTATTACAAAAACTATTTCGACATGGTCTGGACCATTCTACCGTTCATCCCGCCGATTTTTGTGGTCTATTTTCTGTACGCCGAATGGCGCTTTCCCGAATACCGCGATGGTTGCTGGCAAACGGCGATGCTGGTGCTGGGCCGCTGGCACCTGATCGATTGGCAAAAATTCACCCAGCACATTCTGGGCTGGATTGTTAAAGGCTTTTACCTGGCCATCATGTTCGGCGATTTGGCGGGAAGCCTTGCCGGTTTCCGCTATGTGCAATGGAATTGGGATACGGTGACCTTCAAACAGCTTTTTCACACGGTTTTTCTCGCCATCGTCACTCTGGAACTGGTGTTTGTCTCGGCGGGTTACGTTTTCAGCAGCCGGCTTTTTAATTCCCAAATGCGCATGGTTGAAAAGACCTTGCTGGGCTGGACCGTGGCGCTGATGTGCTATGGCCCGTTTCTTTCTCTTACCTTCACGCGCTATCTGGGTTACCACGCTCCGGGGGTGGACTGGAGCAGCGTGATGAGCAACATGCCCACCCTTTATTACGTGTGGGGATCCATCACGTTGTTACTTCTCGTCGTTCATATGTGGTGTGACGCCTGCTTTGGCCTGCGCTTTTCCAACCTTACCAACCGCGGGATCATCACCAACGGCTGTTACCGCTTTTGCAAGCATCCGGCCTATATCGGCAAAAACATTCGCTGGTGGATGGTAAACCTGCCGTTCATGGCCGGCAGCATCGAAGGCTTTCGCCTTAGCCTTCTGCTTCTTGGCGTGAACCTGATTTACGCCATACGCTGCTGGGCCGAGGAAAAGATGCTTTCACGCGATCCGGATTACCAGGCCTATGGGTTGTGGATGGACAAGCACGGAATGTTCCGCTGGTTCGGACAGCTTTTTCCGTTCCTTACCTATGAATACCGCCTGAAAAAATGGAAAGAACAAGGCGCGCTGACACCCATGCCGCCTGTTTATACGCACGACTAGCGCTTGAATACGTCTGTATGATTTTTTGCATCCTGTAAATATTTTAACGCGTGCGTAACTTGACACCGAAAATACTGGTTTCCTCGCCCCTTCTTTTTCCGGGAAACCGCCATGAACAACCTGCCCATCAAATTCAAAATCATGTCCATTCTGGCTTTGATCCTTGTGATCATGGCCGGGCTGGGACTTTACGGCATCTACGCCTTGCGCGCCGTGGACGACGCCGGAAACGAAATTGCCCAAGACTGGCTGCCCAGCGTGGAGTTGGGCGGCATACTGAACGGCAATATCGCCGATTTCCGCAATGCGACGACTGAACGACTTATTGCTTCCGATCCGAAAGATCGCGAAGAAGCCACGGCCCGGCTTAAAACGCACCTCAGCGCTATTCAGCAGAGTATCAAAGACTTCGAACCGCTTATTTCATCCAATGCCGAACGAAAAATCTTCGAAGAATTCACCAGGCTTTGGCAACAATATAACGACGGCTCTGTCCAACAAGGGGGCGAAATACAGGGCCTATCCAAAAACGGCGGCCAGAAGCTTTATGATGCCGCCTCGGACAAACTGGACGATCTGGTACGCTTGAATAAAGAAGGCGCGGCTGCGGCCGTTAAAAAAAGCCATCAGATTTACGACTCTTCAAAATTCATTCTGATCTCGATTGTTGCCCTGGCCACTTTGCTGGGCCTGGGATTGGGATTTGTTCTGGTAATCAGTATTGCGCGCCCGGTGGTGGGCCTCACCAAAACCATGGAAACATTGGCGAGCGGTAAACTGGATACGGCCATCATGGGCACCGAGCGCCGGGATGAAATCGGCGCCATGGCGCGCACGCTGGAAACGTTCAAAAACGCGCTGATTGCCCAGAAAAAAGCCGACGAAGCGGCCAAAGCTGAAAACGAAGCCAAAATCCGCCGGGCGCAGGCGGTAGAAAAGCTAATCGTCGATTTCGAGAAGAAAACCGGCGAGCTGGTTACGCAGCTTTCTGCCGCCTCAAGCGACATGACCACCGCGGCGCAAACCATGTCGGCCGCTGCGGAAGAAACCAGCCGCCAGTCTTCCGCCGTGGCCGCTGCCTCGGAAGAAACGACCACCAACATTCAAACCGTGGCTTCGGCGGCGGAAGAGCTTTCGGCCTCAATCGCCGAAATCGCCAACCAAGTTGAGCAATCGAAGAATGTGACCGGCCAGGCGGTGCGTCAGGCTTCCGACACCACGCAATCCGTGAAAAGCCTGACGGCTTCGGCCGAGGCCATTGGCACGGTGATCAATCTGATCCGCGAAATCGCCGAGCAGACTAACTTGCTTTCGCTGAACGCCACGATTGAGGCGGCGCGCGCCGGCGATGCCGGCAAGGGTTTTGCCGTGGTGGCTTCGGAGGTAAAAAATCTGGCCAACCAGACGGCCAAATCCACCAAGGAGATCAGCGAGAAGGTCGCCGAAATCCAGGCCGCCACCGGGCAAAGCGTGGCGGCCATTGCCAGCATCAGCGAGGTGACCCAACGCGTGAACCAGATCGCCACCACCATCGCCGCCGCCGTGGAAGAGCAAACGGCGGCCACCAAGGAAATCGCCCGCAATGTGCAGGAAGCCTCGCAGAGCACGGGCGAGGTGGCCAATAATATCAGCGGCGTGAACCGCGCAGCTTCCGATACCGGTTCCGTCGCCACCCAGGTGCTGGCCTCGGCAGGCGAACTGGGCCGCCAATCGCAAGTTCTTAACGCCGAAGTACGGCAGTTTATCAGCGCGGTAAGGGCGCTGTAGGGCAGCGTTTACCATAATTTCAAGAACGTCTTGCAAAAAAGATGGGGGTGCTTACGCTATGCAGCCATCCTTAGCGAGCCATAGTTTTGACCTCTTCCATCACCCCTTTTCTGTCCAAAAAACCCCCGCGGGCTGGAGTACAGCGCCTATATGAAACGCCGTTGCTGGACTTGATTTTTCAGGCCGCGCAGATACACCGCGCGCATCACGATCCGCGCGAAATTCAAATGTGCCGGCTGCTGTCCATCAAAACCGGCGGCTGTCCGGAAGATTGCGGTTACTGCTCGCAGTCCGTTCACAACAATACCGGCCTGAAAAAAGAACCGCTGATGCAGGTGGAGGCCATCCTGCAGCAGGCCCAGGCGGCCAAGGAAAGCGGCGCCACGCGCTTTTGCATGGGCGCGGCGTGGCGTGAAGTGAAAGACGGCCGCGCGTTTGATCGCGTGCTGGATGCGGTGCGCGGCGTACGCGCCATGGGCATGGAAGCCTGCGTCACGCTTGGCATGCTGAATGAGGAACAGGCGCTGCGGTTGAAAGAAGCCGGGCTTACGGCTTACAACCACAACCTCGACACCTCGGAAAAACATTACGGCAATATCGTCACCACCCACACCTATCAGGACCGCCTGCGCACCATTAAGGCCGTAAGCCATGCCGGAATTTCGGTGTGTTGCGGCGGCATCATGGGCATGGGCGAAAGCGACGAAGACCGCATCGATTTCCTGCATACCCTAGCGAACCTGGATCCCCAACCGGAATCGGTGCCGGTGAATGCGCTGGTGCCGATTGAAGGCACGCCACTGGAAAAGGCCCAGGCGTTTGATCTATTTTCCTGGTTGCGGGTGATTGCCGTGGCGCGAATTTTAATGCCCAAAGCCATGGTGCGGCTTTCGGCCGGCCGCCTTTCGTTAAGCCGCGAGGCGCAGGCCCTGGCCTTCCTGGCGGGCGCCAATGCCATTTTCACGGGCGATAAACTTCTCACCACGCCCAACCCGGAATCTGATATAGATAGCACCCTGATGCAGGCGCTGGGGCTTATTCCCCGCTCCCCCGATAAGGAAGAAAGCGAACGTAGGCACGCCCATGGATAGGCTTAAAAACGAATTGATGGTTCTGGCGAATGAAAACCGGCTGCGCGGACTTTATCCCGCCTGCGGCGTGGATTTCACCTCGAACGACTATCTGGGCTTCCGCCAGCATCCGGCCCTGCGCCAGGCGGCGATTGAAGCCTTGCAGAACGGGATTGAGGTCGGCGCGGGCGGTTCACGCGTGCTGCGCGGCAACCACTCGGCGCATGAATCACTGGAAGCCGCCGCGGTAAAATTCTTCGGCGCGGAAGCTTCGCTTTATTTCGCCAACGGCTTTCTCGCCAATCTGGCGCTGATGAGCATGCCCGCCCGGCAAGACATTATCCTGTTCGACGCTTTCATCCATGCCAGCCTGCGCGACGGCATTCAAGCCAACGCCGCGCGGCACATCCGCATTCCACACAATAATCTGGATGCGTTTGATGACGCATTGCGCCGGGTCTCTTCCCCCGAACGCTTGTGCTGGGTGGCGGTGGAAAGCGTTTACAGCATGGACGGCGACCTGGCGCCTTTGCCCAAACTGCTGGAAATCTGCAAAAACCACGGCGCCTATCTGATCGTCGATGAGGCCCATGCCACCGGCATTTTCGGCCCGCAAGGCTCAGGGCTGACGCATGGTTTGAAATACGAACGGCTGATCACTCTGCACACCTGCGGCAAGGCTTTGGGCGTGGCGGGGGCCTTGGTGTGCTCAACGAAAACCGTGATCGACACGCTGATCAATCGCGCGCGGTCCTTCATTTATACCACCGCGCCCATGCCAATCCAGGCCACGCTGGTGGAAAAAGCGCTGCAGCTTTCCGCCGAAGCCGACGCCACGCGCGAAAAACTTTCCAGCCTTTGCGCGCTGGCGGCCAAGTCGTTCTCCATCCCTTCGCCCAGCACCATTTTCCCGGTGATCCTGGGGGATGACCGCGTGGCGCTGGAAACAGCCGATTATATTCAAAGCCAGGGGTTTGACGTGCGCGCCATTCGCCCGCCCACCGTGCCGGAAAATACGGCGCGCCTGCGCATTGCCATTAACGCGCTGCTGACGGAAGCCGACATCCTCGGCCTGGCCAAGGCCCTAAAAACCCACGCCGCCGCGCGCGTTGCTGCTTAACGTAATGCCTGCAAAATACGTTCTTTCTGGCACCGGAACCGGGATCGGCAAAACCCTTGCCGCCGCGGCATTGATGCTGGGGCTGGATGCTTCCTACTGGAAGCCGGTGCAATGCGGCACGGAAAAAGAAACCGATACGCAAACCCTGCGCCGATTTACCGGCTTGCCGGTCGATCGATTTCTTCCTGAAGCTTATGTTTTCAAAGCCGCGCTTTCGCCGCACCGCGCCGCCGAGCTGGAAAATAAAACCATCGAGGTTGAAAAACTTCACCCGCCCGCCTGCGAACGCATGCTGATCATTGAAGGCGCGGGCGGGTTGCTGGTGCCGCTGACACGCCAAGCCCTGATGGCCGATTTGTTCGCGCGCTGGCAAATTCCGCTGATCCTTTGCGCGCGGACGGAACTGGGCACCCTCAACCACACGCTGCTTTCGCTGGAAGCCATGCGCGCGCGGAAAATTCCGCTGCACGGCATTCTTTTCCTGGGCGCGCCGAATGACGACAACAAGCGCACCATCGCCGCGTTCAGCGGCGCGCGCGTTCTGGGGCATATCCCGGTGATCGAAGCCATTACCAGAGAAAACCTTGGTACAGCGTTCGCCCAAAATCTGGACAAAAACGCTTTTTGATCAGACGCGGGGGCTATCCATGTCATTCGCGTCATCAATGACGACCCGGACCTTAACGGAACGCAGCGGCGCAGGCGGACGAGCACTTAAATCGGCAATCAGGTTCCTGCCATCGGTCCTCAGCTTGCCCAATTCCCCAACATCGACGACACCGCGCGCCTGCACGGAACGAACGGCATCGGCAAGCAGCATGGCACCAAACGCCGCCTGATCTTCCGGCGGAATGCCAAATCTTCCATATTGCGACAGGAGTTTTTCATCAAAAGCGCCGTTGGGTGTAAGCACATGGTCATCTTTGGTCGTCTGTTCCCGGGCGATCATCATAAGCGTATGCACAAAACTTTGCCCCTCGTTTACAACGTGCCTTCTCATAAGTTCAGGTTCTTCCAGCATCAGATTTAAATACGGAATCTGCGCGGGACCGTGCTCGCCAAACATATAGGGATGGATCGGCCCTTGTGCCGTAAGGGCTTTATGCACGGCGGCAACCATTTCTGGCGAAGGCTGAAACCAATAATCGGGCGCGGGAAACACCAGGCCTTGGACGTCGCGATGAGCAGGCAGCGTGATTTTTAATCCGTTGTCATCGGCGGCAAGAGTGAGCGGCTCCTGGCCTGTCTTAATCGATGCACTCGATTTGGCAAAACGAATTAAGTCGGCGGCCACCGCCTTTATGAAAGGCGCTTCTTCTTCCGGCGAGACATGGAAGGAGTGGCGCAATAGGCCAAGAAAATATTTATCGAAAACACCCTCCTTTATCAGGTCATGGGTAAATGCCTCATTTGTGTCATGGAATTCCCGCGCAAGGTGGGCGACGCTCAAAACCGTGTGATGCACCAAGGAAGCTGTATCGTGTCTTATATCCTCCGGTTTATACATCGCTCGATCGAGATCAAACATCACTCCAAACTGGGTTCTTTCCGCAGCAGACATGCGGTCAAGCATCTGTTTCGAAGCAGCCTGCCAATATCGGTTCAGGCTTTTATGCGCGATGGCAACCAGCTCGGGCGATGGTTCGAACAAAAATTTCTGGGCGGGCATGAAATACCTCACGGCAAGGGTTAACAAAAACTAGGCGCATCCTTTAATGCGGTCAATGCGCCAAAGAATTAAGGATTACATGCTTTAGCAAATAGATTAATCTCGCGGCATGAATTTATCGCCTCTCTGGCACCCTTTTACCCAGCATGCGCTGGCCGGGCCGCCCGTGTTTATCGAGCGCGCGGAAGGCGCCGCGCTTTTTACCAAAGATGGAAAGCGGATTATCGACGCCATTTCATCATGGTGGGTGAATATTTATGGCCACAACCATCCGGCCATCGTCGCGTCGGTGAAGGCGCAGGCTTCAAGACTGGATCAGGTGATCTTCGCCGGTTTCACGCATGAGCCGGCCGAAAAACTGGCCGAAGAACTTCTGCAAATTATGCCCGCGCCGCTGAAGCGCGTGTTTTTATCCGACAGCGGATCGACCGCGGTGGAAGTGGCGCTGAAAATGGCGGTGGGCGCGCAAATGCACCGGAACAAGAAGCAAAAGCGCATTGTGGCGCTGGAACACGGCTATCATGGCGACACTTTTGGGGCGATGGCGATGGGCGCGCCTTCGGTTTTCAACCAGCTTTATAAGGATTACCTGTTCGCGGTGGACCGTCTCCCCTTCCCCGAAAAAGACAAGGAAGACGTCACCCTTTCCGCCTTCAAAAAAATCCTGGCGCAGGGCAATGTGGCCGCGCTGATCCTCGAACCTTTGGTACTGGGCGCGGGTGGAATGCGCATGTATCCGCCAGAAGTTCTGCGCGCGCTGAAAACACTTTGCGAACAGCATGGCGTTTATTTTATTGCGGATGAGGTGATGACGGCTTTTGGCCGCACCGGCACGCTGCTGGCCTGCGAACAGGCTAATGTTACGCCCGACATTCTTTGCCTGTCCAAGGGCCTCACCGGCGGATTCTTGCCGCTGGGCGCCACGCTGTGCACGGAAGAAATTTATCAGGCCTTCTATTCCACCGACCGCGCCAAAACATTTTGGCACTCGTCTTCCTATACCGGCAATCCGCTTTCCTGCGCGGCGGCTTGCGCCAGCCTGGAATTATGGAAACAACCGGAAACACAAACGCGCCTTAAAAATCTTTGCGCGGCGCAGGAAAAAGCGCGGCTAGAGCTTCTTCCGCAAGTGGAGAACGCCCGCCGCTGTGGCACCATCCTGGCGTTCGAGATAAAGAGTGACGACCCGGGTTATCTTTCGCAGATCGGCCCGGAACTTTACGAATTTTTCCTGAAGCAGGGCGTGCTCTTGCGGCCGCTGGGCAATACCCTGTACGTTATGCCGCCTTATTGTATTTCCGAAACGGATCTGAATGCTGTCACCACTTTCATCCATCACGCTTTGGACGCGCTGCGGCGAGGGCGCCTCGAACGCGCGGCTTGAAGAGCCGTTGAAAAGCTTCCTACGCGCCGCGCTGTTTGAGCCGCGCCTGCACGGAAAGCTGCTGAACATGCTGTCGCTGCTTGAGCATATTGGCAGCCGCAAAATCATGCTGTCGCAGATGCGCAAGGTTCTGGATACCGAGCTTCTGAAGCATATGGCCGAAGAAACCCGCCACGCTTTTTTCTTCAAGCATCAGGCCGAGCGTTTTTGCGGCCAGCCTTGCGCTGATTACGAGGAAACGCATACCTTATGCGCGCCGCAGGCACGAATATATTTCGCGCGGCTGGATGCCGGGATCACGCGCCTGTTGGGCAAAAACGCCGCGCCGCGCGCGCCTTATCTGTGGGTGTCGTTCATTGTCGAGCTGCGCGCCGGATGGTTTTATTCTTTTTATGAACAGGCGCTGCAGGAGGCAAAAATTCCCCTCAGCCTCAAAAGCATCATGGCCGAAGAGGAAAAACATCTGCAGGAAATGCAGCGGCATCTTCACGAACTCGGCGTGATGAATGACCTGCTTTGCGCGCGCGTGGTGACGCTGGAGACCAAACTTTTCACCCGCCTGCTGACCCACCTGACCCAGGCGGCAGGCGCAAGACCCCCCCTGGAACAGCCCCTTCACTCCCGCGCGGGTTGAGGCGGAAGCCCCTTCCGGCCCCTTTAAGAAGGGGCGAAACTTTCTTTCTGGCCCCGGTTTTTCCCCAACTCTTCCTGCCCCAAAAGTAAAGAAACCCCTGAAAAATAAGGGGTTTTCACGCCATGTTCCGCAAAAAACCCTTTGCGCCCCCAAAGACGCCCTGATAAGGTCAACGTCGGCGCATCGACTTATCTGCATGTGGCCGTAGCAAAAACCGTCAAGCCAGTTGCGTTTTACCGACCTTTTGCTAGTGTTTCTCCTCCAGTATCGATTCCAACTTTTTAGGAAAGGTTCAAACCATGGCTACAGCATCCCAACCCACCGTCACCCTGAAGCACATCTCGGCCGATCTCGCCGAGAAGCACAAGCAGCCCAAGAAGCAAATGAACCAGATCGTTGAAGATCTGGTGGCGCACATCGTCAAGAACCTGAAGAAAGGCAACCGTATCCGCATGGCGGGTCTGGGTATCCTGCAGGTTCGCAAGCGCGCTGCGCGCATGGGCCGCAATCCTGCGACGGGTGAAACCATCTCCATTCCGGCGAAGAAGAAAATTGCCTTCCGCGCCGCGAAGGAACTGAAGGAAGCCGTTGGCAAGTAAACTTAAGCTCGCTCACATAGGCGTTTTAAAGGGGCGACCTTCGGGTCGCCCCTTTTTTATTGGGGTTTTTTGATTAGGCCCAAACCTAAAGAAAACCCTCATTCCGGAGTAGACTGGAAGAAGGGCACAGGGAAACAGCTTTATTCTGATCCCTGACATCTGATATCTGATACCTGGACCGGAGGGGTGGCAGAGTGGCGCGTGCGAGCGGTTGCGCGAAGCGCAGAGCGAGCCGCAAAGAAGATCGACCGCTCTGCCATTGTTATGTTAGATATTTCCGCTGCGGAGGGGTGGCAGAGTGGTCGATCGCGGCGGTCTCGAAAACCGTTAGGCCTGCAAGGGTCTCGGAGGTTCAAATCCTCTCCCCTCCGCCAGTGTTTATACTGAGAAGCACCTCTTAAACGAGAGAACGCCATGCTTAAAATAATCTTCGCCGTCCTCAGCATCGTGAGCATGTTCATCGGCTACGACTGCTCAAAGGAAAAATCATTCACCATCACCGAGGCCTGGGCGCGCGCCACGCCGTCGGATCCAACCCCCGAGGCAGCTTATTTCGTCATTCACAATCATACCGATGCCGACGACGCCCTTGTTTCCCTCATCACCCCCGCCGCGGAAAGCGCCGAGCTTTACGCAAATGTTGAAAAGAACGGCGTGTGGGAATTGGGTCCCACGGGGCCCTACGTCATTGCCGCCGGAAAAGACCTTACGCTTAGACCCGGAGGGGTTTATGTGGTGCTCAAGGGCCTGAAACAACCCTTGAACGAGGGCGACACTTTCCCGCTAACCATCACTTTTAATAAAGCAGGGAAAGTTGAGCAGGATGTGTTGGTGAAGAAAGCAGGCTCTGTAAGCTTTCAAAAGAACTAAGCGGCTCCTTCAAGCTGACCACTTATCCACCTTTCAACGCCCGCTCAATCCTTCTATCCGGAATAAGCCAGATCAGCGCCACCAAGGCGTAAACGCCGTTCGACAGCGCGGGGTGAACAAAAGCAAGACCGATCGCCAGCAGATAAAGCAGCGGTGAAATCTTCCCCTTCACGTCGCGCCCCACGGCCTTGGCCAAAATCGACCCCGCGCCCTGCACATGAATAATCGCCCGCTGCAGCAGGAAATAGGCGATGGCGGGTATGAACAGCGCCACGCCATACACCGCCGTGGGCGCGGCGGCAAAATGGTTCTCGCCCATCCAGGCGGTGGCGAAAGGAATCAGCGACAGCCAGAACAGCAAATGCGTGTTGGCCCACAGGATAAGCCCGTTCACATGCTTCACCGTCTGCAGCATGTGGTGGTGATTGTTCCAGTAAATGGCAAGGTAGAGGAAGCTGAGCACATAGCTGGAAAACACCGGCCATAACGCCATCAGCGCCGGCAGATCGGCGCGGTGCGGGGCCTTCAGCTCCAGCACCATGATGGTGATGATGATGGCGATCACGCCATCGCTGAAAGCCTCAAGCCGGTTTTTTTCCATGCGCCATAAATGAGTCATAAACGCGAAGGGTGTCAAGAAAGCGCCCTGGACTGCAAATCCGTTACGCCGCCGGTAGATGCGCCAGGCTTGCAACAGTAGGCAGAGGGTCTGCCATCAGATAAGCCCTTAGATCGTCTATGCGAATGGGCTTGGTCATCATGCCGATGTCCTGCAGGCCCATATCTGCGGCCAGCCGCAACACGGATTGCAGGAAGAAATCATCCGCGCCGCTCATGAACAGCACGCGCGCGGTGCATTTGGCCTGCACCAACTGGCGCATGATCTCGATCCCATCATAGCCGGGCATGAAAATATCGACCATCACCACATCGGGCGCGATGGCTTCATAAAGACGCATGAAATACATGGAATCATTGGCCACGCTCACGCTGTAGCCAAGCGGCTCGGCGACTCTTTCGATGAGTGCGCTGATGCCGACTTCGTCGTCCACAATTAAAAGGCGTTTGGGCATGGCGCTACCCGTAAAATGGTTCAGGCCAGCTCTCAATAAAAATGACTAAATGATGGTACACCTTTGCGCCTCGACAGACAACACCGGTGTGAATGGAACGAGTGTTAATGTTCATGAAGATGAATCGCCATGCCTCGGCAAAACCGTTTGCCATAACGATGAATGAGGTGGCGATAAAATTTATCCCAGCTTTTCCGTCAACTCGGGAATGATCTGGAATAAATCGCCGACAAGGCCGTAATCGGCTACCTGAAAAATCGGCGCGTCTCCGTCCTTGTTAATGGCGACGATGACCTTGCTGTCTTTCATGCCCGCCAGATGCTGAATCGCGCCGGAAATGCCGATGGCCATGTATAAATCAGGCGCCACCACCTTGCCGGTTTGGCCCACCTGGTAATCATTGGGCACATAGCCGGCATCCACCGCCGCGCGCGAAGCGCCCAGCGCCGCGCCCAGCTTGTCGGCCAGTTTTTCCAGCATGGCGAAGTTTTCTTTCGAGCCCACGCCGCGCCCGCCGGAAATGATAATGCGCGCCGCCGTCAATTCCGGCCGGGTGGATTTGGAAAGTTCGCTGCTGACGAATTTGGAAAGCCCGGCGTCGGGCGTGGGGGCCACATTTTCAACCGCCGCGCTGCCACCCGTGGCCGCAGCCGCCTCAAACGCCGTGGAGCGCACGGTGCACAGCTTGATTTTGTCGGAAGACTGCACCGTGGCAATGGCGTTGCCCGCGTAAATGGG
>JACQAB010000077.1 GCA_016195205.1 Pseudomonadota bacterium | reverse complement strand
CGTCATCCGCATCTCCCTGCAGCAGGGAAAGCTGATCAGGTTTGCGGGTGGGCGGGGTGAGGCCCACATGGCGGAAGGCGGCATCGGTCACCATGCGTCCGCGCGGCGTGCGTTGCAGAAGGCCGCGTTGAATTAAATAGGGCTCGATCACTTCTTCCAGAACGTCGCGCGCTTCCGACAGCGCCGCGGCCAGCGTTTCCACGCCCACCGGCCCGCCGGAATAATGCTCGGCGATATGGCGCAGATAGCGGCGGTCCATGGCATCGAAGCCCTCACCGTCCACCTCAAGGCGCTGCAAAGCTTCATCGGCCAGTTTGGCGTCGATTTGTTTTTTCTTATCCACGGCGGCGAAGTCGCATACCCGGCGCAGCAACCGGCCCGCCACGCGCGGCGTGCCGCGCGAGCGCCGGGCGATTTCGGTGGCGCCTTCGGCGGTAATGCCCATGTGTAGAACTTCCGCGCCGCGGCTGACGATTTTTTGAAGCTCATCGGTGGTGTAAAATTGAAGCTGCAGGGGAATGCCGAAGCGTTCGCGCAAAGGCTTGGCCAGCAGGCCGGAACGCGTGGTGGCGCCAATCAGCGTGAAAGCAGGAAGATCAATGCGCACCGAGCGCGCCGCTGGCCCTTCGCCGATCATCAGATCCAGCTGGAAATCTTCCATGGCGGGATAAAGAATTTCCTCTACCGCCGGGTTCAGCCGGTGAATTTCATCGACGAACAGCACGTCGTTCGGCTGAAGATTGGTAAGAATGGCGGCCAGATCCCCTGCGCGCGCCAGCACGGGCCCCGAGGTGGCGTGAAATCCCACGCCCAACTCGCGCGCAATAATGTGCGCCAAAGTGGTTTTGCCTAAGCCCGGTGGGCCGCATAGCAGCACATGATCCAGCGATTTTTTGCGCAGCCCCGCCGCCTGGATGAAAACCTGAAGATTATCCTTCAGCGCCGATTGGCCGATGAACTCCGTCAAACGCTGCTGGCGGATCAGCAGCGTATCGCTATCCTGTTTTTCAACCGAAAGGGCGGGGTTGGCGCTCATCGTTTAGCCCTCGCTTCTTTAGGCGACAATTCTTGCAGGCACAGGCGGATAAGTTCATCAAAGCCTGCCTCGCGGTTTTTTTCCATGTTGCGCATGACTACGGCAAAAGCCTCATCGCGTCGAAAGCCCAGATGGGTGAGGGTGGAAACGGCATCGCCCGCTATGCTACCCGCGCTGGCTTTGCCCTGGGCCGGAAAGGCGATCACCGAAGGCGCGCCAAGCGAAGCGGCTTTGTCTTTCAACTCGGTGACCAAACGCGCGGCCAGCTTGCCGCCTACGCCATCGGCGCTGGAAAGAAGCTTGGCATCGCCCGAGGCAATCGCGCCGGCCAGTTGTGACGGAGAAAGCGTAGAGAGCAGGGAGAGCGCCACCTTGGTGCCCACGCCCTGCACGGTGGTCAGGGTGCGGAAGGCGTTTTGCTCTTCGGCGTCGGCGAAGCCAATCAGGTTGATGGCGTCTTCGCGCACCTGGGTTTCAATCAGCAGGCTGGCGGTCTCGCCCATTTGCGCCAGGCGGCGCAGGGTGCGGGCCGAGCCCTGAACGACATAGCCCACGCCGTTCACCTCGATCAGCACGCGGCTTTCGTCTAGCACTTCCATCCGTCCGGTAAGCTTGCCGATCATGAGGCGGCCCTCCTTTTTTTGTCATCCCCGCGTAGGCGGGGATCCACGACAGGCCACAAGACACGCTGCTTGGCTTTTCGTGGATGCCCGCCTTCGCGGGCATGACGGAAGAGAGATTGGCGGTGATGGGCATGGCAAATGGCCACGGCCAGGGCATCGGCGGCGTCGTTTGATGTGAAATCGGCCTTGGGCAAAAAAACCTTCACCATGCGGGCCAGCTGTTCCTTTTCGGCATGGCCATAGCCGCTGACCGATTTTTTGATCAGGTTGGCGGAATATTCGGCCACGCTCAGGCCGTTTTCGGCCGGGGCCAGCATGGCGATGCCGCGCGCCATGCCCAGCTTCAGGGCCGAGGCGGCGTTTTTGTTCACGAAAGTTTCTTCCACCGCGGCTTCATCGGGTTTGTGCTGCGCGATAAGCATGCACAACTCGGCATGCAGGAAGGAAAGCCGCGCCGCCATCTCAAGCGAGGCGGGGGCGTTGATGCGCCCACAGGCCAGATAACTTAAGCGATTGCCTTCCGCCTCGATCACGCCCCAGCCGGTGTGGTTAAGGCCGGGATCGATACCCAGAATGCGGCAAGAGGCGGGGCTGATTCGCTGCATGGGGAAAGGATAAAGCCAACTGGGACTTCAGCCAAACATTACAATTCGACCATTTTGCTGACCTCGGCAAAATG
>JACQAB010000059.1 GCA_016195205.1 Pseudomonadota bacterium | reverse complement strand
TCCTTGAAGAACAGGCTGACGATTACCGCCAGCGCCTGCGGTACGATGCCTGCCAGCACAATAAAACGCAGCCCAAAAACGGTAAGAAAGCTGGCGGCCAATGCCGAAAGACCCAGCCCCAATTGAAACATGCTGCTGATGCGGCCCTGGTAATGATGAAACTGCTTTTCGCGGCCCGATTGTTTCAGGCTTTCGTAAAGCAGCGCGTTGTTGTTGCCGCTGAACAGACATTCGCTTAGCCCAAACAACACAGATCCAATAAATAAAAGAAGGCTGGTTGTCGCAAAGCCATAACACGCCATGGCCAAAGTGGCGCAACACGATCCCAGGGCAATGGTCAGTTTACGCCCCAACCGGTCAGAAAGAATGCCCATGGGAATATCCATGGCGGCCGCGGTAAGAGTTTCCACCGCGATGACCGCCATGGCCGATGTATAGGAACCCGTGATGCCGGCGATATAAATAACAAGAAATGCCGTAAGAAAACGAAAATCCGACAGAAAATTATGCAGATACAGAAGGCGGATGTTCCGTTCCACGGCTAGCTTGCCGCCTGTGCCGGCTTTTTATGCGCTTCGCTCATGCGCAGCGGCAAAAAGCAGGTGATGCGCGTGCCCTTGCCCGGGCGGCTGTCAATCACGATACGCCCGCCATGCAATTCCACAAAACTTTTCACCAGCGAGAGGCCCAACCCCGCCCCTGCCTGCCGCGCCTGCGGGTTGGCGCGCTCGAACTTGCCGAAGATGCGGTCCTGGTCTTCTTCGGGAATGCCGATGCCGTCGTCTTCCACGGTGATGGCCATCCAGTCGCCCTGGCGCTCGGCCGACAGGCGGATATGCCCACCCTCGGGCGTGTATTGAATGGCGTTGCTGATCAGGTTGAACATCACCTGTTTCATGCGCTGTTCGTCGGCTTCCAGGCTGCCCACATCGTCGGCCACGCTGATAACAACACCCAGCTGCTGCTGACGTATCCATTCGCGCATCATGTCGGAAGAATTTTCCAGCAGCGCCTTCACCGAAAGGCTTTTCACGCTGAGGGCCATGCGCCCGGCCTCGATAGTGGCCAGATCCAGCACGTCATTAATAAGGTGCAGCAGCTTCTTGCTGGCCTCCATCATGGTGCGGGCATATTCCATCTGCCGTTCGTTCAGCGTGCCGAAATACTGGTTCGCCAGAATTTCCGAGAAGCCCATGATGGTATTCAGCGGCGTGCGCAGCTGATACGAAACATTGGCCACGAATTCCGACTTCAGCCGGTCGGCTGCCGCCAGCGCCGCGTTGCTTTCACGCAGGGTTTGTTCGGCGCGCACGGAATCGCTGACATCCAGATACGAAATCAGCACCGCCCCATCGGGCAATGGCACGCAGGAATACTCGATGATCGAGCCATCTGTGCATTCATGCCGCCCGGCGCGCGTGGTGCGGTCCAGCGTTTCAACAATGGTGTCGCGCTTGTAACCACCCCAATCGGGCATGGTGCCCAGCAACGGCTTCATCATTTCTAGAACTTCAGAAAGATGTGGATGCTCACCCAGCGGTTCGGGCATCAACCGCCAGATGCGCAGGAAAGCCGGGTTGAAAAGACGCAGCTTGCCGTCGCTGCCGAACACGGCAATGCCCTCGGCCAGGTTGTCCAGCGTTTCGCGCTGCACGGCGATGAGCGTATTGTAGGAAGATTCCAGCGCCAGCTTGTCGGTGACGTCTTCATGCATGAACATGATGCCGCCAAACGGATGCGGCACCGCCATGATGCGCAGGGTGGTGCCGTCGGGCAAATGCATGAGGTCTTCGCGTGGTTCGATCAGCGAGGTAAACAGCGCCATGCGCTCTTTCTTGTATTTCTGGAAATCGGCCTGTTCGGGCGCGCGGCGGCGGGAGCGCAAATCTTCCACCACCTCGCTGAAGGTGGGCTCGGTTTTCAAGAAAGCCTCGTCGGCCACCCATAACTTCAAATAGGCACGGTTATAGAATTTCAGGCGCGTATCCGATCCGTAAATCGCAATCGGCGTGCCCAGCAGATCCAACACTTCCTCATGCGCCTTGATGTGGCGCTTCAACTCGCCATCCAGATCAGCTTCCTTGGTGATATCGAGCGCATAGCCGATGATCAGGCGCTGCGCACCCACCGCCGCCTCGGTAAGGCGCAGCAGCCGGCGCTGCCCTTCGATGACCACATGACGCTGTTCGCTTTGCTCACCGCCCTGCTCGAAGGCGATCTGCGCCAGGCTTTTTTTCTTGCCGCGTTCGGCGGCGGGCACCAATTCAATCTGCTCTTCCACCACGATGTCGGGCTTGCTGCCCACCGCCGTGGCATAGGCGGGATTGCACCAGCTTATTTTCAGGTTGCGCGCGCGCAACCATACCGGGAAGGGCAAAGAATCCGCCATGGCGCGAAATTCATGCAGCTGGTTATTGGCCTGATGCAGGACTTCGGCCTGGCGGCGAAGTTCATCGGTAAAGCGTGAAATGTCGCGCAGCCACAGCAGCATCGACACCACGCCGTTCGCCATGCGGCGCACGCCCTGCGCCGCCACGACCCGGTTGGATGCCTTTAAAGTGATTTGGATGCGGAATTCCTCTTCGCGGCCGGACTGAACCTCTTTCAAAAGGGTTTGCAGCTTTTCCGCCGAGGCCGGGGCAAGAGCGTCCAGCACATCCTGAAACCCGCCCACGCGGTCGACGCCCAGAACTTTTTCCAGCCCCTTGCGCAGGCCCATTTGTCCCTGCGGGCCGATAACGGCGTAGGCATCGGGGATGGTATCCAGCAGGAAGTTTTTGGAAACCGACTCCTGTTCCACCGCCTCTTTCTGGGCGCGAAGTTTTTTGGTTTGCTCATACAATACGCCCACGGCGATCAGCGAGGCGGGCACGGCAATCAGCGCCACAATTTCCAGCACCCCTGGCGCCAGCACGCCCAGATTGCCCACCCGCAAAAGGATGAGCGCGAACGCCGCCAGAATCAGCAGCGTTCCAATCATCAGTGGTACGTAACGTTTGTAGGGCGTGGACACGCGCAGCCTGTCCCGGCAAAAGGTTTAACCGTTAGGGTAACCCTCTGCAGCGCCTGATCAAAAGCCGATTCGATTAGTAGCGATAATACTCGGGCTTATACGGGCCTGCCTGCGCTACGCCCAGATATTCGGCCTGCTTGGCAGTGAGTTGCGTGAGTTTCACGCCCAATTTGTCCAAATGCAGCCGCGCCACTTTTTCATCCAGATGCTTGGGCAGTACATAGACTTTCTTCTCGTATTTTGCGGCGTTGTTCCACAACTCGATTTGCGCCAGCACCTGGTTGCTGAAGCTGGCGCTCATCACAAAACTGGGGTGGCCGGTGGCGCAGCCCAGATTCACCAAGCGGCCTTTGGCCAGAACGATCAGCCGCTTCCCGTCGGGAAACACCACTTCATCCACCTGCGGCTTCACTTCTTCCCATTTGTAGTTGCGCAGCGCGTCGATCTGAATTTCGGAATCGAAGTGCCCGATGTTGCAGACAATGGCGCGGTCTTTCATCTGGCGCATGTGGTCCAGCGTGATCACATCCACATTGCCGGTGGCGGTAACGAAAATATCGCCCTGTTTCGCAGCCTCGTCCATGGTGACGACCTGATAGCCTTCCATCGCCGCCTGCAGCGCGTTGATGGGGTCGATTTCCGTCACCATCACGCGCGCGCCCTGGCCGCGCAGAGACGCGGCGGAACCCTTGCCCACATCGCCATAGCCGCAGACCACGGCGATTTTTCCGGCCAGCATCACGTCAGTCGCGCGCTTGATGCCGTCCACCAGGCTTTCGCGGCAGCCGTAAAGGTTGTCGAACTTCGATTTCGTCACGCTGTTGTTCACATCGATGGCAGGAACCTTCAAGCTGCCCGCCTTCATCATTTCATAGAGGCGATGCACGCCGGTGGTGGTTTCTTCCGACAAGCCGCGCACGTCTTTCATCAGATCGGCATGTTTTTCGTGCATCAGCTTGGTCAGGTCGCCGCCGTCATCCAAAATCATGTTCGGCTTCCAGCCGCCGGGGCCGAAAATGCTTTGCTCGATGCACCACCAGAATTCTTCCTCGGTCAGGCCCTTCCAGGCGAAAACCGGAACGCCCGCCGCGGCAATGGCCGAAGCGGCGTGATCTTGCGTCGAGAAAATATTGCACGATGACCAGCGCACCGTGGCGCCCAGGGCCGTGAGGGTTTCAATCAGCACCGCGGTTTGAATGGTCATATGCAGGCAGCCGGCGATGCGCGCGCCCTTCAGCGGCTGCTTGCCCTTATATTCGGCGCGCAGCGCCATCAGGCCGGGCATCTCAGATTCAGCAATGGCGATTTCCTTGCGTCCCCATTCGGCGAGGGAGATGTCTTTCACCTTGTAATCGGGCGTGTCTTTAAGCGCGGCCTGGGGCATTGGTTTCCTTTAAATGTTTTAAACGGGCGCCAATCTAGCGGCTTTTTCCATAAAACAAAACATAAGAAATAGGCGGTTTTCCGGCTATTGCGCGGCTTCGTTAATCATCTCGCGGATGACCGCTTCGCTGCTTTGGCTCATCACCCGGCCGGCATAGGTGGTGGCTTCTAGCAGACTTAGGCCGCGGATGGTGCGTTTCACCTC
>JACQAB010000040.1 GCA_016195205.1 Pseudomonadota bacterium | reverse complement strand
GCGACGGCGGCGAATTTACGGAACGTGCCGGGGCGAAATAACGCGGTCATGAAGCCTCCACGGCGGAACGCAGGGCCGCGGCGATCAGCGGCGGGAACAGGCAAAGATACAGGAAGAACAGCGCGCCAAGAAACAGCGCCGCTTGTTTTCCAGCCTCGGCTGAAAGGCCGCTTTCGGCCAGGCTGGCGCAGAAGATCAGCGCCGGGGCGCATAGCGGCACCAGCAAAAGCGGCAGCAGAAACCCGCGCCGCGCGCCCAATACCAGCGCCGCGCCGCCTGCCCCGGCCAGGGCAATGCACAGGCTCATCAGCGTCAGCGCGGCAAGGATGGAGGGAATGGCTTCGAATTCCGTGCCCAGCATGATGGCCAAGATGGGGCTGACCAGCAGCAGCGGCAAGGTTTGCGCGCCCCAGCGCAGCAGCGTTTTGCAAAGCGCGTAAACCGCCAGCGGGAGTCCGCTTAACGTAATCAGGTCGAGCGAGCCTTCTTCCAGATCGTCGGCGTAAAGCCGTTCGATGCCCAGGAACTGGGTGAACAGAACGGCGAGGCTGAGGAGTGCGGGCGCCAGTGTTTTCAAAATCTCGGGCGCGGGGCCCAGCGCCAGCGGAAACAGCGTGATGAACAGGAAGGCGAAGGCCAAGCCCGTGGCCATCTCGGCCTTGCCGCGTGCGTAAAGGCGTATTTCCCGGCGGATCAAGGCAAAAAACGCGCTCATCTGGCGGCTCCCAGATTAAGCGTAGAGGCGTTTTCAAAGCTTCCGCCGTGGCTGGCGATCACCGCGCCGCCGCCGCGCTTGCGCTGCGCGGAAATCAGCGCCGACAGATAGGCCATGCCCTGAACATCCAGCGCGGCCGAGGGTTCATCGAGCAGCCACAGCAAAGAATCTTCCAGCAGCAACCGGCACAAGGATAAGCGCTGGCGCTGCCCGGCCGACAGCGTGCCCGCGCGCCGCCGCTGCATATTGCCCAGCGCCATGGCGCGCAGAACATTTTGAAACGCCACCTTGCGCGGCTGGCGGCACAGGCTTTTCCAGAAAGACAGGTGATCGTGAAGGTTCAACTCGTCATGCAGCGCGCCGCGATGACCGACATAGCAGGGCTGGGCCGCGCGGGTGATTTTTCCTTCGGCGGGAAGCAGCCCGGCCAGCGCGCGCAGCAAAGTGGTTTTGCCGCTGCCGTTCGGCCCGCGCAGAATGATCAGCGCGCCGGGCTCCAGCTTTATATCCTGCGGCGCGAACAACGCCCGTCCGCCGCGGTGGCAGACCAGATTTTCGGCAGAGAGGAGGGGGGTGGACATGAACAGATGCCAGATACCAGTAATCAGGTATCAGAAACAATAAAAAATTTCTGGTTTCTGATTCCTGGCCTCTGGCCCCTGAATTACATCAACTCCGACTGCACGGGGGCTGATGCGCCCGCCGGCAGGCGCAGAAGGCGCATGACCTCGTCCAGCGAACCGGCGATGCGCGCTAGATTCAGATCACGGTCCAGGGCGAAGCCCTCGCGCACGATGTTGCGCATCAACTCCAGCAGCGGCGTCCAGAAGCCGCCGTCGTCGAACAGGATGATGGGCTTGTCGTGCAGCTGCAGCTTTTTCCAGGTGATGATTTCAAAGGCCTCGTCCAGCGTGCCAAAGCCGCCGGGCAGAATGACAAAAGCGTCGGCGCGTTCGGCCATCATGCGCTTGCGGGTGTGCATGCTGTCGACCACGTGCAGCTCGGTGAGGCCGTGATGCTCGATCTCCATGGCCTGGATGTGCTGGGGAATGATGCCCACCACCTTGCCGCCGGCGTTCAGCGCCGCGTCGGCGACGATGCCCATCAGCCCCACGCGCCCGCCGCCGTAAATCACTTCGAAGCCGTCCTGGCCCAGGCGGCGGCCCAGCTCGGCGGCATGGCTGCGGAAGCGCTCATCCACGCGTGAGGAAGAGCCGCAATAAACGCAAACGCTTTGAATGCCGACGGAAGAGCGGCCGCCTGAAGGAGAAGAGAATCCTAAAACAATCACTGGCCTATTATACCAAGCCAAACTTAATAATCAGTTGCCAGAAATCAGGGATCAGTTGCCAGGGGCAAAAGGGGTTATTTTACTGATACCTAGCAACTGGCATCTGGCAACTAATGCAGGATGCGGCCATGGCCGGTGGAGGGCTCGGCGCTGACTTCGCGCTGCTCCAGTTTTTCACGCAGGGCGTTGATGTCGGCCCGGGCGCGGCTGTGCGCCTCGGACAAGGTGCGCATCTGGGCCTCCAACTGCTTCTGGTTGCGCTGAAGGAAGTTCAGCGCCTCTTCCACCTTCTGGCCGTGATTGATCTGGCGTGACAAAGCCTCGCGCAGGGACCCGGAAAGCTGCGTGCGCAGGTGGCGCAGCCACAGCAGGGCGCCGCCGGTGAAAGCGGCCGCGGCCAGGGCGGAAATTCCGATCAGAAGGATGAGAGAGAGGTTCATGGAAGACCTTTTGAAAAAGGGCCAGTTCCAGAATGCTAGCAAAGCTTCGATCCGCCGTCGATGGAAGAATGTTTGGTAAATAAAGGCGGTTAATGGCGGCGAAATTTAAAAACCGCATCTTTATCAAGGGGGCCTAAGCGCGGTGCGAAAGGATATTTCTCTTTATTTGGGCATTTTTCTTGCTAAAATCGCCCCGATTCAAAAGCCAGGAGACAGGCAAGCCATGGTCCTATTTAACGCCGCCGAAATTGTAAAGAAAGCCATTACAGCGCCACAGGGGTTTTCCGGAAGAATTATTCTCGAACCCTTTCCCCAGGACGGAACCATGGCGTGGCATCACATCGCCTCATCCCAGGTCGGCAGCGTTGTAAGAGTCGCGAAGCAAATGGCCCGTGACGCCGGAGGCTCGCTGAGCGATGTTGAAGGAGCCGACCACATCACCGAAAAAAACGTGTGGGTCGATCTCCGTGTTAAATCTCCCGAAACGGTGGCAAAAATGCGCGCGTATCTTGGCGTCGGAGCGTCAGGATTAATGGTTGGATAATATCAGGCGCAAGCTTTTTCTTTACATCTTTTGAAAACCGGCTTAAAAAACCGGCCTATAAACCAAGGAGACTATTATGAGTGAACAAGAAATATCCGTCGCCGCCGTAAGATATGCCGCAGCCATGCTTGCCATGGCGTGGAAGCCCGACGGCGAGAGAGAAACCCTCGACATGACCCTTATGCTTGGAAATGACGCTAACCGTATTGGTGTGGCGGAGTTTGAAGCTGCCCTTCGCAACGTTGTCGGGGATGTTAATGGATCAGGGAATGTTATTTTCATCCGTCCCGATCCCAAGCTACGTCCCAGGGCGCTGCAAATAAGCATGAGCTCGGCCCTGTTAAGCAGCGCGCGCGCCCGGCTGTCATTGCCTGCGTAAACCGGCGTTACCGCACCCGTAAGTCGTTTTCCAAGGCCAGCATCGTCGAGCCGCCCGACAGCCGCGCGCGGTACACCTGCAACCCCTCCAGCACGCGCTGCACATAGTTGCGCGTTTCGGCATAGGGGATGCTTTCAATCCAGTCCAGCACGTCAATCTGTCCGGCGCGCGGATCGCCCATTTTGGAAAGCCAGCCGCGCACCGCGTTGGGCCCAGCGTTGTAAGAGGCAATCACCATCGGCAAATAGCCGCCGAAATCGCTCTGGAGTTCGTTGACATAAGCCGTTCCGAAACGCACCGAGGTGGCGGGGTCGAACAAATCGGGGTTGTCGTCAAAATTATTCTGCTTCGCCACATGTTTGGCAGTGGAGGGCAGCATTTGCATCAGCCCCTGGGCGTTCGAAGAGCTGACGGCGCGGGAGTCAAATTCGCTTTCCTGGCGGATGAGGGCATGGACCAGCGCCGCCTGCTCTTCCGGCAGGTTTTCGGCATAACTCAGCAGCGGATAGCCTTCGCCCGGCAGCAGGATTTTTTTCTTCGCCGCTTCCTTGGAAACGCGCACCGCCAGCTCGCCATGGTCCAGCGTCGTGGCCAACCCGCAGAGCAGACGGAACTCCTGCTCTTGCGTGAAGCCGCGCGCCAGGGCAATGGCGAAAGATTGCGCCAGATCCGTCTGCCCCGCTTGATACAACCCGGTGATGATGCTAGTCTCGGCGGCGTTTTCAAAACGCTCGCGCGCCGCGTCGCTGATGGCGGCCTCGGGAACCGAGATCCGGCTTTCGCGGTAAAGCCGTGCCGCGGCCAACTGGCCGTAATAGCTGGTGCCGTAGACCAGGGCGCGGCCATACCAGCTGCGTGCATGCGGGCCGTCGTTCAACTGTTCATAGGCCCGCGCGCTCCAATAAGCGGCGCGTGAAAGGGTGATAGGACTGCTGCTTTGCTCATAGATACGAGTGAAATGATCCAGTGCCACCGACGGCTCGTTCAAAAAGCGCAGGGCGATCCAGCCGCTTAAAAATTCGGCCTCGGCGAAAGGCTGGCCCTCGCTCAACCCGTGGTTTTTGGCCAGGCTATAGGCGCGCCGGTATTGCCCGTTCTGCAGCAATTCGCGCGCCGCGCGCTGGCGCAGATTCCACCAAGCGTCCTTATGCGAAGGGGGCGCGCCGGCGCGGGTGATCATGGCCACGGCGCCTTCGGTATCGTCTTCTTTAAAACGGAGTTTAATGCGGTCGTAAAGCAATCCGCGGTCGCCCTGCAGCGCGGCGGGCACGGCGCGCAGGGCGCGCAAGGCTTTCTTCCCGCCGCCTTCGGCCAGCGCGATGCGCGCCTGCGCCAGTTTTTTCATGCCCGGAGAAAGATGCGGATAAAGCGTGCGTGCCTGGTCGTATTTTCCGTCCCACAAAAAGCGGTCAAGCCGGGCGGCGGTGTCGGCGCCGGTGATGAGCGCGTGGAAGCTGCGCAGAAAAGAATCTTCCTCGCGGTCGCCCATGGCGGTTTCGCGCCAGCGCTGGCGGATAGCTTGTTTGGCTTCGCTGGCGCGGTTCTGTAAAGAAAGCGCGGCGATATAACGGCGGAAACCCTCATCGCTTTGGGCGGGGTATTGCGCGAAGAAAGCCAGCACGTCGGTGGCGGGCAGGCCGGCATCCATATGCTGCTCCGCCTGCCGCGCGATGGGTTTCAGCACGCTGTCGGGCCAGGTGGGATGCGCCTGCAGGAATTGCTGATACACGGCAAAGGTGGCGTCGCTGCCATCCTGCCCCAGGTAAATCCCGCTTAGGACTTCGGACAGACCCTGGTCACCGGCGCGGCTGCCAAGGTT
>JACQAB010000039.1 GCA_016195205.1 Pseudomonadota bacterium | reverse complement strand
GTGCCCCCCGGTACGCCATATGAGTTCGAGAACGACGTGGTAGGCGGCTCGGTGCCCAAGGAATTCATCCCTGGCGTGGAAAAAGGCCTGGAAGCGGCCAAGGAAACCGGCGTGCTGGCGGGATTCCCGGTGATCGACTTCAAAGCCACGTTGACCGATGGCGCCTATCATGATGTTGACTCTTCCGCCCTGGCGTTCGAAATTGCCGCCCGCGCTGCCTTCCGTGAAGGCATGCGTGCGGCGGGGCCAGTGCTGCTGGAACCCATCATGAAGGTGGAAGTGGTGACCCCGGAAGACTATATGGGTGATGTGATCGGCGACCTGAACAGCCGCCGCGGTCAGGTGCAGGACATGGGCAGCCGCGGCAACGCGCGTATCGTTACCGCGATGGTGCCCTTGGCCGCCATGTTCGGTTACATCAACACCCTGCGTTCCATGAGTCAGGGACGCGCCAGTTATTCAATGGAATTCCATCACTACGATCGGGTTCCGGCGAATGTGGCGGAAGAAGTGAAGGCCAAGTTGGCAAGTTAACCGTTTTGAGTTCTTAAAGAGGAGAGGAAGATGACGAAAGAAAAGTTTGAAAGAAACAAGCCGCACTGCAACATCGGCACGATTGGCCACGTTGACCACGGCAAAACCTCGCTCACCGCGGCGATCACCAAGGTGCTCGCTAAGAAGGGCGGCGCCACTTTCATCGCTTACGACCAGATCGACAAGGCCCCGGAAGAACGCGCGCGCGGCATCACCATTTCGACGGCGCATGTCGAATACCAGACCGACAAGCGTCACTATGCGCACGTCGATTGCCCCGGCCACGCCGACTACGTCAAGAACATGATCACCGGCGCGGCGCAGATGGACGGCGCCATTCTGGTGGTCTCGGCCGCCGACGGCCCCATGCCCCAAACTCGCGAGCATATTCTTCTGGCGCGTCAGGTGGGCGTGCCGGCGATTGTCGTTTTCATGAACAAGATGGACATGGCCGACAAGGATTTGGTGGACTTGGTGGAAATGGAAATCCGCGATCTGCTGAAGGCCTATAAGTTCCCCGGTGACCAGATTCCGATCGTGAAGGGTTCCGCCCTTTGCGCGCTGGAAGACAAGAATCCGGAACTCGGCGAACAGGCGATCATAAAACTGATGGATGCGGTGGATAGCTATATTCCGCAACCCAAGCGTGACATCGACAAGCCATTCCTGATGCCGATCGAAGACGTGTTCTCGATCTCGGGCCGCGGCACGGTGGTCACCGGACGCGTCGAGCGCGGCATCGTCAACGTCGGCGATGAAATTGAAATTGTCGGCATCCGTCCCACGCAGAAAACCATCATCACCGGCGTTGAAATGTTCCGCAAGCTGCTGGATCGCGGCGAAGCCGGCGACAACATCGGCGCCCTGCTGCGCGGCACCAAGCGTGAGGAAGTCGAGCGCGGCCAGGTGTTGGCCAAGCCCGGCTCGATCACGCCGCACACCAAGTTTAAGGCGGAAGTCTACGTGCTCACCAAGGAAGAAGGCGGCCGTCACACGCCGTTCTTCAACAATTACCGGCCGCAATTCTATTTCCGCACCACCGACGTCACCGGCGAAGTGGTGCTGCCCAAGGGCACGGAAATGGTGATGCCGGGCGACAACATCCAGATCGAGGTGAAGTTGATCGCCCCGATCGCCATGGATGAAGGCCTGCGCTTCGCCATTCGCGAAGGCGGCCGTACCGTGGGCGCGGGTGTGGTGGCGAAGATTATTGAGTAAACGTGCGAGCGGTTGCGCGGTAAGCGCAGAGCGAGCCGCGAATAAATGAGGCACTAGGCCCGAGGCCCTAGGTTTTAGGTAGGGCAACGGGCCGATGTTTCGAAAGAACGAGGTCTAACCGCCTCATGACGGAAACCCCCGGAACAAGGGAAGGTCCGTCGGAAGCGGAGGCTTTTGGATAGGGAGAGATCAGAGGTCAGTCATCAGAGGTCAGAAAAAGCGGGTAACGTTCTTCTTCTGATCACTGACTTCTGATTACTGATTACTGGATTGGAAAGGCGATGAGCCATGGAAGCGCAAGTGATCCGCATACGCCTTAAGGCGTTTGACCACCGCATTCTCGACACCTCGGTGTCGGAGATCGTGAACACCGCCAAGCGCACCGGCGCGATGGTGCGCGGGCCGATTCCGCTGCCCACGCGGTTTGAGCGCTTCACGGTCAACCGCGGTCCGCATGTGGACAAGAAGTCGCGCGAACAGTTCGAAATCCGCACGCATAAGCGCCTGCTGGATATTCTGGAAGCTACCCCGCAAACCATCGACGCTTTGATGAAGCTCGACCTGGCTGCGGGCGTGGACGTTGAAATCAAGTTGCAGGGTTAAGACATGACGAGGCAACCTACAGAAACACCTATTGCGCTCGAACCGGGGATAACCCAGGTGATGACCATTGGGGAGCGCACGTTTGTTGTGGGCACGCTGCCGCCGGATCATTCCGACGGAACGGGTCTGGTGCTGGCTTCCATGACGGTGCGGGGTGGAGGAACCCTCGCGCGTAAAAGTAAACTCGACGGATCAAGGATCGGATAATGCGTACGGGCGTTTTGGCAAAAAAGATCGGCATGACCCGGGTATTCGACGCCCAGGGCCGCCATGTGCAGGTTACCGTTCTGAAAATGGATGGCTGCCAGGTGGTGGCTGTGCGCGACCAGCAAAAGAACGGCTACACCGCGGTGCAGCTCGGCTTCGGTGACGTGAAGGTCAAGAACATGACCAAGGCGGCGCGCGGACACTTCGCCAAGGCGAAGGTTGAACCGAAGAAGAATCTGGTTGAATTCCGCGTCGATGAAAAATCTTTGCTGGAAGTGGGCGCCGAGCTTTCCGCCGCACATTTCGTTCCCGGCCAGTTTGTCGATGTCACCGGCACCACCATCGGCAAGGGTTTTGCCGGCGTCATCGCGCGCCACCATTTTGGCGGCATGCCCGCCAGCCACGGCGTGTCGATCACGCATCGCGCTCACGGCTCCACCGGTAACCGCCAGGATCCCGGCCGCGTCTTCAAGAACAAGAAAATGGCCGGCCACCTGGGTGACAAGCGCCGCACCATTCCCAATCTTCCCGTCGTGTCGGTGGACGAGGCCGAGGGCCTGCTGTTCATCCGCGGTGCCGTGCCCGGCTGCGAAGGCGCCGTGGTGATGGTGTGCGATGCGATGAAAAAGAAACTGCCTTCGGGCGCCCCGCTTCCCGCCGGCCTGAAGAAGAAGGCCGAAAGCGCTGCACCGAAAGCCGAAGCGCCCGCCGCGGCCCCTGAAGAGAAGAAGGAATAGCCATGGCCAGCCCAGCGAAAAAAACCTCCGTGAAAAAAGCGCCCAAGGCCGCCAAGGCCCGCAAACCCGCGGCCGAGGTGTCGATGAAAGCCAAGGTCAAGAACCTGAAGAACGAAGCCGTCGGCGAAATCGACCTGGTGCCGGAAGTGTTCGGCATCGAAGTGCGCAAGGATCTGATGGCGCGCGTGGTTCACTGGCAGCTGGCCAAGCGCCGCTCGGGCAACCACAAGACCAAGGAAATCTGGGACGTGATGGGCACCACCAAGAAGCCCTACGCGCAAAAAGGCACCGGCAACGCCCGCCAGGGCTCGCTGCGCTCGCCGCAATTCCGCAAGGGCGCGGTGATTTTCGGCCCCGTGGTGCGCGATCACGGCTACAGCATGCCCAAGAAGGTTCGCATCCAGGCGCTGCGCTGCGCGCTGTCGTGCAAGCAGGCCGAAGGCAAGCTGATCATTCTGGATACCGCGAAAATGGACGCCGTGAAAAGCAAAACGGCCGCCGCCGCGCTGAAGAAGCTGGGCGTGGCCCGCTCGGTGCTGATCATCGATAGCGCCAATCTGGATGAAAAATTCGCGCTTTCCGTGCGCAACCTGCGCGAGGTCGACCTGCTGCCCGAACAGGGCGCCAATGTTTACGACATCCTGCACCGCGACACGCTGGTGCTGACGAAAAACGCGGTGGAACAGCTATCCGGCCGCCTGAAGGAGAGCGCCTAATGGTTAGCAAGCCCAAAAAACCACCCGCGGTGAAGCCCGATAAGGCCCCGATCTTCGGCAAGAATCCGCTGCCGCCGATGAAAGAACCCGCCAAGAAAGAAGCGGTGAAGGAAGCCACTCCGAAGAAGGAAGCCGTCAAGAAGCCTGAAGCTTCCTCGAAAAAAGGCGAAGCCGTGGGCAAGCCCCCTTCGGTGAAAGACTACAACACCATCGTCCGCCCGGTGATCACCGAAAAGGCGACGCAGGTTTCCGCCCATGGCCAGGTAGTGTTCCAGGTGCTGCTGACCGCTAGCAAATCGGACATCCGTGACGCGGTGCAGAATCTGTTCAAGGTGAAAGTGCTGGCCGTGAACACCTCGTGCCGCAAGGGCAAGATGCGCAGTTTCCGCGGCCGCGCGGCGCGCCGTGGCGACATGAAGCTGGCTTATGTGACCCTGGCCGAAGGCCACAACATCGACATGTCGGCAGGAATCTAGGCGAGAAAACCATGGCTCTTAAAACTTACAACCCCACCAGCCCAAGCATGCGCCAGCTGGTGCAGATCGATCGCAGCGAGCTTTGGGCCGGCAAGCCCATCAAGGCGCTGACCGAAGGCCTGCGCAAGTCGGGTGGCCGCAACAACAAGGGCCGCATCACCACGCGCCACATCGGCGGCGGGCACAAAAAGCTTTACCGCAAGATTGATTTCAAGCGCGACCTGCTGGACGCGGAAGGCAAGGTCGAGCGCCTGGAATACGATCCGAACCGCACCGCGTTCATCGCGCTCATTTCTTATGCGGGCGGCAAGCAGGTTTACATCCTGGCGCCGCAGCGCCTGAAGGCGGGCGATGTGGTCATTGCCGGCGCGCGCGTTGACGTCAAGCCCGGCAACGCCATGCTGCTGAAGAACATGCCCATGGGCACCATCGTGCATAACGTGGAAATGCGCCCCGGCAAGGGCGGGCAGCTGGCGCGTTCGGCGGGCACTTTTGCCCAGTTGGTGGCGCGCGACAACGGCAAGGCGCAGATCCCCCTGGGGCAAGGGCACCAAGGGCACCAAGACACGCAAGAACAAGCGCACCGATCGCATGATCGTCCAGCGCCGCAAGAAAAAGAATGGAAGAGCTTAGGAGTGAAAAATGACTAGGTCCGTTTGGAAAGGCCCGTTTGTGGATGGCTACCTTCTTAAGAAGGCCGACAAGGTGCGCGCCTCGGGAAGGCACGACATCATCAAAACCTGGTCGCGCCGCTCCACCATCCTGCCGCAATTCGTGGGACTGACTTTCGCCGTGTACAACGGCCACAAATTTCTGCCCGTCTCGGTGACCGAAAACATGATCGGCCACAAATTCGGGGAATTCTCGCCGACGCGCATCTTCATCCAGCATGGCGGCGTGGATAAGAAGAGCGAAGAAAGCAAGGAAGGCTAGGGCCATGGGCAAGAAAGCCAACACACGCAAGGTAAAAGACAACGAGGCGATTGCCGTGGCGCGCAACCTGCGCACAAGCCCACGCAAGCTGAATTTGCTGGCGCAGCTGATCCGCGGCAAGAAAGCCGCCGAGGCGCTCACCCTCCTCAGCTTCGACAAGCACCGCATGGCGCTGGATGTGAAGAAAACCCTGCAATCCGCCGTGGCCAATGCCGAAAACAATCACCAGCTAGATGTCGACCGCCTGATCGTGATTGAGGCCAGCGTTGGCCGCGCTTTCGTGATGAAGCGCTATCAGGCCCGCGCCCGTGGCCGCGGCGCAGGAATCGAAAAGCCGTTCAGCCATCTGCGCGTCGTGGTGCGCGAGGAACAGAAGTCAGAAATCAGAGGTCAGAAATCAGAGAAAAAACAATCTCAGGTTAAAAAGCCCGAAGCCAAAACGGAATCGAAACCCGCGGCCAAGGCTCCGGCCAAGAAATCAACTCCAACCGCTAAGGCGAAGAAGGATTAATCATGGGTCAGAAAGTAAACCCCATCAGCTTGCGGCTTGGCATCATCCGCACCTGGGACAGCCGCTGGTTCGCCGGCAAAGAATACGGCAGCCTGCTGCACGAGGATTTCAAAATCCGCGAATACCTGACGGAAAAGCTGGAAGCCGCCGGCGTGTCGCGCGTGGTGATCGAGCGCCCCGCGAAGAAGGCGCGCATTACCCTGCATTCGGCACGCCCCGGCGTGGTGATCGGCAAGAAGGGCGCCGACATCGAAAAGCTGAAGTCGGACATTTCCAAGATGACCGCCTCGGAAGTCAGCCTGAACATCGTTGAAATCCGCAAGCCGGAACTGGACGCCACGCTGGTGGCGCAGAACATTGCCCAGCAGCTGGAACGCCGCATTGCTTTCCGCCGCGCCATGAAGCGCGCGGTGCAGTCGGCCATGCGTCTGGGCGCTCTGGGCATTCGTATCAATTGCGGCGGCCGCCTGGGCGGCGCGGAAATCGCGCGCATGGAATGGTACCGCGAAGGGCGCGTGCCCTTGCACACGCTGCGCGCTGACGTCGATTTCGGTACGGCCACGGCCTTCACCACCTATGGCACCTGCGGCGTCAAGGTATGGATCTTCAAGGGCGAGATTCTGGATCACGATCCTTTCGCGATTGAAAAACGCTTGGCGGAAGGCTCGACCCCAAGAAGTTAGGGATCAGGGACTAGGGACTAGGAAAAAACAAAATGTTACAACCGGCAAAAACTAAGTACAGGAAGGCCCACAAGGGGCGCATTCACGGCAAAGCCAATGTGGGCAACACGCTGGCTTACGGCTCCTATGGCCTGAAGTCGCTTGAGCCCGAGCGCGTGACGGCCCGGCAGATCGAAGCCGCGCGCCGCGCCATTGCCCGCCACATGAAGCGCCAGGGCCGCATCTGGATCCGCATTTTCCCCGACGTGCCGGTGTCGCGCAAGCCCGCCGAAGTGCGCATGGGTTCCGGCAAGGGCACGCCCGAATTCTGGGCAGTGCGCGTGCATCCCGGCCGCATTTTGTTCGAGATCGACGGCGTGCCGGCAAACATTGCGCGTGAATCTTTTGAACTGGCCGCGGCGAAGCTGCCGGTGAAAACCAAGATTGTCACACGTGTGGCGGCTTAGAGAGAAAGACATGGCTCAATCCACACGCACAAAGATTGCCGATTTGAAGACGAAGTCGGATGACGAGTTGAAAACGCGCCTGGCCGAGTTGCGCAAGGAGCAGTTCAACCTGCGCCTGCAGAAGGCCACCGGCCAGCTTTCAAAGGTGAACCAGGTGCGCGCCGCGCGCCGCGAAATCGCGCAGATTCAAACGCTGGCGAACGAGCGCCTGCGCAAGTCACAGAAGAAAGCGGCTTAAGGAGAAACAGAATGCCTCGCAGAGTTTTACAGGGTGTGGTGGTGAGTGATAAGGCCAACAAGACGGTTTCCGTGCTTGTTGAGCGCCGCATCATGCATCCGGTGTACAAGAAATTCGTCAAGCGCTCGAAGAAATATCTGGCGCATGACGAGGACAACCGCGCCAAGGTCGGCGACAAGGTGGAAATCATCGAGTGCCGCCCCATCAGCAAGCGCAAGACATGGATTCTAGTGGGCGACATGATGATGCAAACCCGGGCGCAGACGCGTGATACCTCCACGCCGGAAGCGCGCGAGGCGAAAAGAACAGTGGCCAAGGCCAAAAAGGCGGCGGCGAAGTAAGAAATAACGGAATGGGATGAAGACGAATTTCCCCTCCCCCTGAGGGAGGGGATAAAGGGGTGGGGTCAGAGGGTTGCTGCGTACGTAAATGGTTGGGAGTTGAGCAATGTCACGCTCCACCCCACCCCCAGCCCCTCCCTCAAGGGGAGGGGAATTAGGGTGGTGCTTTTGGAAAAGGTTTGATCGGTTGTAAAGGAAAGAAGATGATTCAACAGGAAACATGCCTTGATGTCGCGGATAACAGCGGCGCCCGCCGGATACAGTGCATCCGCGTGCTGGGCGGCAGCCATCGCAAATTCGCGGGCGTCGGCGACATCATCGTGGTGTCGATCAAGGACGCCATTCCGCGCGGCCGCGTGAAAAAGGGCGACGTGCACAAGGCCGTCATCGTGCGCACGCGCTTCGACGTGCGCCGTGAAGACGGCAGCGTCATCCGCTTCGACCGCAACGCCGCCGTGCTGATCAACAAGGACAAGGAACCGATCGGCACCCGCATTTTTGGCCCCGTGGTGCGCGAGTTGCGCGCCCTGGGCTTCATGAAGATTATCTCGTTGGCCGGGGAGGTTCTGTAACCATGGCCCGCATCAAGAAAAGCGACAAGGTCATTGTGCTGACCGGCAAGGACAAGGGCAAAACCGGCGAGGTGCTGGAAGTGCTGACCAAGCAGAATCGCGTGCTGGTGTCGGGCGTGAACATTGTCACGCGCCATGCCAAGCCTTCGGCGCGCGACGCCGGCGGCATCAAGCGTTCGGAAGCCTCGATCCATATTTCGAACGTCGCGCATGTCGATCCGAAAACGAATAAGGCTACGCGCACCGGGGTAAAAACGCTGAAAAGCGGCGAGAAATCACTGGTGGCGCGTGCCTCTGGCGAAGAAATCAGAAGGGTTTAACGGAGCGGGATATGGCGAACAAGACAAGGCTTAAAAAACACTACGAAGACGTGATCCGCCCGGCGCTGATGAAGCAGTTCGGCTACAAGAACGTCATGCAGGTGCCGCGCCTGGAAAAAATCGTCCTCAACATGGGCGTGGGCGAGGCCGTGAACGACAACAAAAAAGTGCAGCAGGCCCTGGAAGAGCTGACCCTCATTGCCGGCCAGCGCGGCATCATCACCCATTCGCGCAAGGCCATTGCCACCTTCAAAACCCGCAAGGGCCTGGCCATCGGCTGCAAGGTCACCCTGCGCCGCGAGCGCATGTACGAATTCCTCGACCGCCTGGTGAACATGGCGCTGCCCCGCGTGCGCGACTTCCGCGGCATTCCCACGCGCAGCTTCGACGGCCATGGCAATTATTCCATGGGGTTGAGAGAGCAGATCGTGTTCCAGGAAATCAACTACGACAAAATCGGCGAAGTCCGCGGAATGGACATCATTTTCGTCACTTCGGCGCGCACCGATACCGAAGCGCGCGCCTTGCTGGAGGGCTTTTCCATGCCCTTCATGAAATAACGGGAGATAAAGGAATGGCTAAAAGAAGCGCAATCGAACGTAATCTCAAGCGGGTCCGCATGGTGAAAGCCGGTGCCGCCAAGCGCGTCAAGCTGAAGGCGATCGCCGGCAACCGCAAGTTGCCGGTGGAAGACCGCTTCGCCGCCACGCTGAAGCTGGCGCAGATGCCGCGCAATTCCAGCCGCACCCGCATTCATAACCGCTGCGAGCTTACCGGCCGCCCGCGCGGCTATTACCGCAAGTTCAAGCTGTGCCGCATCAAGCTTAGGGAATTGGCCTCGGTGGGCCGGATTCCGGGCGTCGTAAAATCAAGCTGGTAAGGATTTAGGAGTAAACACTCATGGCAATGACTGATTCCATCGGCGATATGCTCACCCGCATCCGCAACGGCCAAATGGCCAAGCTGGCGGCGGTGGACTCGCCTTCCTCGCTTTACCGCAAGCACATCCTCGAGGTGTTGCAGCGCGAAGGCTATATCCGCGGCTTCTCGGAAGAGACGCGCGATGACGGCCGCGCCGTGCTGGTGATCGAGCTTAAATACCATGAAGGCGAGCCGGCGATCCGCCGCATTGACCGCGTCTCCACGCCGGGCCGCCGTGTTTACGCGCGCCTGAAAGATCTGCCGCGCGTCTATAACGGCCTTGGCATTTCCATTTTGTCCACGCCGCAAGGCGTGATGTCGGATAACGAAGCGCGCGCAGCCCATGTGGGCGGCGAGGTATTGTGTCGCGTTTTCTAGTGGTTAGAGAAGTAGTGAGTATTGAGTAATGAGGAGTGAGAAAAAAGTGGCGGGTTTCAATACTCACTACTCAATACTCACTACTCAATACTCACTACTGAAACAGAGAAGGCAAAGATCATGTCAAGAGTAGGTCAGAAACCAGTCACAGTCCCTCAAGGCGTGACGGTCGATATTAAAGGCCAGGCGGTGGCGATGAAGGGCAAACTGGGAAACCTGAGCCTGACGGTGGACCGCGATATTGCCGTGGCCATGAAGGACGGCAAAATCGTGCTGGAGCCTTCGGTGCAAACGCGCCGGGCGCGCATGAACTGGGCCACCTCGCGCAACCTGCTGCAGAACATGGCTCGTGGCGTGGCCGAAGGCTATAAAAAGGTTCTGGAAATCGAAGGCGTGGGTTTCCGCGCCGCCGTGCAGGGCAAAGACCTGGTGCTGCAAATCGGTTTCTCGCACGAAGTGCGCTACCCGGTGCCCGAAGGCATTACCATCAAGGCCGAAAAACCCACCACGCTTTCCATCACCGGTGCCGACCGCCAGCGGGTGGGACAGGTGGCGGCCGAAATCCGCGGGTTAAAGCCGCCCGAACCCTATAAGGGCAAGGGCATCCGCTATTCCGACGAACAGATTCAGCGGAAAGAAGGAAAGAAGAAGTAAATGATTTCTTAGCGAGCGTAGCGAGGTTAGAAATCATTTATCCTCGCGAAGGCGGGGATCTAAAGAAAGAGAATGAGGAAGAGATGAAAAAGAAAACCACTTTTGGCCGCCGCAAAGAACGTCTTCGCATCCGCCTGCGCCGTGCGCATGAAACCGGCAAGGGCCGCGCGCGCCTGGTCATTTTCCGTTCAAGCCAGCATATTTACGCGCAAGTCATCGACGACACCAAGGGCGTGACGCTGGTCACCGCCTCGTCGCTGGACAAGGAATTGAAGGAAAAGCTGAAAAAGGGAAGCGGCAAGGAAGCCGCGGCGGCGGTCGGCAAGCTGGTGGCAGAACGTGCCGCCAAGGCCGGCATTAATGAAGTGGCGTTTGACCGCGGCGGTTATCTTTATCACGGGCGCGTCAAGGCCCTGGCCGACGGCGCGCGCGAAGGCGGAATGCAGTTTTAACGGAAGATTGGAAACAGAAACATGGCCAAGCCGAAAAGACAGAACGAAGAAGAAAAAAACACCGAACGCGGCGGACAAGACGCGCCGGAATTCATCGAAAAGCTGGTGGCGGTGAATCGCGTCGCCAAGGTGGTGAAGGGCGGTAAGCGCTTCGGTTTCGCCGCGCTGGTGGTCATTGGCGACCAAAAAGGCCGCGTCGGCTTCGGTTCCGGCAAGGCGCGTGAGGTTCCCGATGCGGTGAAGAAGGCGACCGAGGCCGCCAAGCGCAAAATGATCCGCATTCCGCTGCGCGAAGGGCGCACGCTGCATCACGATATTCACGGCCATTTCGGCTCGGGCAGGGTGGTGCTGCGCACCGCGCCGCCGGGTACCGGCATCATCGCCGGCGGCCCGATGCGCGCGGTGTTCGAAGCGCTGGGCGTGCAGGACGTTATTGCCAAGTCAGTCGGCGCGTCGAATCCGCACAACATGATTCGCGCCACTTTGGCGGCGTTAACTTCTACCGCCAGCCCGCGCCAGGTCGCGGCGCGCCGCGGCAAGAAGGTATCCGACATCATCGGCAAGCAGAAAGAATATGCTTCCACTGGCGGCAAGAAGGATGAAAAGGAAGAGGGCAAGACTGAAGAGTAAGGACAGTTATATTTCAAGCCGTGGTATAACCGGATTAAGATAAGGAGCGGAACATATGCTTAAACATCTGGCCGATTATTACACTCTGGAACTTGCTGCGACGGTGAAGGCGCAGTTTCCTAAGAATTGTGGTATGGTAGAGCTTTACTGGGCTCGTCGCCTGAATGGTGGTACCGAGGTCAAGCAAGGTGCTTGCGAGATCGACAAAGGGGGATCAGCTGCGGGTTATTATGTGGTGGTAGGGACAAGGAATCCGTCGGTGGTTGGGCATATAC
>JACQAB010000049.1 GCA_016195205.1 Pseudomonadota bacterium | reverse complement strand
CAAAGTATTCGCTGCCGCGCGCGCCGTCACTTCCAGCACAAAGCATTCCAGCAGCCGCGACTGCAACTTCCTGCTTAATTTACAGCGCCTTAGTCCCATCCGGCCACCGTAGATAATTTTCCTTATCTACGACAGCCCCTAAAGCTTTATTGGGAGGATGATGAACTCATATCCCCAGGTTATTTTTTGAAAGGAATAGAGCATGAGAAATCTTCCTGTCGCCGGAATGTTTATCCGCGGCGATTTCCTCCCCCTAGGCCAGCTTTTCAGTTTTGAATTCCCCAATCCTCCGCCTCCTCGCCCTTGGCTCATTGCCGCCCCGTTTGAAAGAACCAAGCACTTGGTTAACGCGGCCGGTATCCTTTTTGGTTATCCCGTGCTCGGCGCCGTTATGGGAGCCGTAGAAGGCGGCAATCCCGAAAAACTTAAACGCTGGAGTCGGAAGATTCTTCTGGCATCAACCGTCCTTGGGATGGCCGCCTGGGCAGGGTTGACGCTTGCCGATATTCTCACCACCGGCGGAACAGGCACCCTTATTGCCACCGCTTTAGGGGGCGGAAAAATCGCGGCGTTCCTTGCCGCGGCTGCTGAAACGACCCACGGGGCAACTGCTTCGGTCGCCGCTTATCTGGGAGCCGGAAAAACTGCCATGATTGGGGTGGGAACGGTCGCCGAAGTTACCGCCGCAGGCGTAGCCGCTGGTCTTACCGGGCATCTTACCACTCAGGTTGTGGGCCGAACGCTTGCCGCAGGCTGGGGTCTAGTAAAAGGCACAGGATGGGGTCTGGCAACGGGTGGCAGAATGTTGTGGAAAACCGTGCCCTTTGTGACCCCGACCCGGAACCTGTTCGCCACGCGGGCAAAACACCGGGACACCTTCATTAAAACTTTTCAGCCCTAAGCTGGCGTCCAATTTTCTTGGATATCAACCAGTTAGCCTCCAGGTGATTCCACATCGCGCCTTTATGCGCAATCACGGCTTAATTTTGGCGTTCCCGAAATCGAGGAGGATCTGATGAGCACCGATATCAAAACGGCGCCGATTGTTCCTGCGAAAAACGACGTGCCGGCCATTCCCGTGCGCTGGCTGGACTGGGCGCGCGCCTTTACGGGCTTGTTTGGCTTTGCGCGCCACCACGCCCTGTCGAAAGCGGCGGAAGAAATCCGCTTCCGTCCCAATGGCTTTCTCACCTTGGGCGTCGAGGTGGAGTTGAATCTCATCGACCCGGTCAGCGGCCTGCTGCGCAACCACGGCGAGGAAGTGCTGAAGGCCGCCGCCAGCTTGAAAAAAGTGAAGCCCGAATTCTGCCAGGATACGGTGGAAATCAATACCGGCATCTGCCAGGACGCGCACGCCGCCGCAACCGACCTCAAAGCCACCTTCGCCGGCCTGCGGGCGATCACCCAGGAACTGGGCCTGGCGCTGCTCACCACCGGCATTCACCCCACCGCCGATTATCACGACAGCAAGCTGTATGACGTCCCGCGCTATAAGGAAAACCTGGAACGCGTGCGCTGGCTGCTGCGCCGCAGCATCGCCATCGGCTTGCATGTGCATATCGGCATGAACAGCGCGCAGGACTGTATCCGCTATAACAACTTTTTCCTGCATTTCTTGCCGCATCTTTTGGCGCTGTCGGCCAGCTCGCCGTTCTGGCGCGGGGAAGACACCGGCCTGTTCGCCAGCCGACCTTCGGCGTATGAGGCGATTCCCACCGCCGGGCCGCCCTATCCGCTGCAGAACTGGGCCGAGTTCGAAGAACTGTATTGGAGCATGAAGGCCTGCGGCGCCATTCAGTCGCTGAAGGATTTATGGTGGGACGCGCGCCCTTCGCCCAAATACGGCACGCTGGAAATCCGCGTTTGCGACGGCGTGGCCACGCTTTCCGAAACCGTGGCGATTGTCGCCTTCATTCATCTTTTGGCACACTGGTTCGCCGATAATCTGGATTGGCTGGATGCGGTGGCGCGCCCGCCGCACTGGGTCAGCCGCGAGAACAAATGGCGCGCCATGCGCTATGGGTTGGAGGCCGAGCTGGTCACCAGTGCCGCTGGCGCCACCAAGCCTTTGAAGCAGGACATCGCCGACTGGCTGAAAAAGCTGCAGCCCTATGTGGAGCGCCTGGGCTACCGCGACTATGTGCACACGCTGTGGCAGATCGTGGAGCGCGGCAACTCGGCCACCCGCCAGCGCGCGGTGTTCGAGCGCACCAAGGACCTGAACGCCGTTATTCAGTTTAACCGGCGCGAGCTGGAGGCCGGCGCGCCTTTGTGGGACGAGATCGAGCGCGCCAAAATCGCCGCGCCGAAGGTTGAGATCCCGGCCGCGCTGGCCCCGCCGCCCGCTCCGCCCCCAAGCCAGGCCGCGGCCTAAGCGGGCTAGGTTTTTCTTTCCAACATAGTTAATGCGCGGCGCCACAATTTTCGCAGCGCACGGAAAGCCTGTGGCAAGAAGCGAAAATTTTTGTACTCTCGGCCCATTCTTTACAACCTTTATGGGGTCACGCCTCGGTTTGTTCCAAACTGCACGTTAAGCGGCTTTCTCAAAACCTAACAACCGCAGAGGCCTCATCCCAGCTTTCGCTTTCAACTCCTTGGTATCCCACACATAGTCGCCGGTTAGATTGATATGCTCCCACCCCAGGGGTGACAGATAGGTCAGCAAGTCATCCGGGATCACTTGGCCGCGGCGGCGCAGGGTCGCAATGGCCTTCTCAAGGTAGACAGTGTTCCAAAGGCTGATTGCGGCCAACACGAGATTGAGACCACTGGCACGATAACGCTGGTTCTCGTAGTTGCGGTCCCGCATTTCGCCCAGGCGGTTGAAGGCCACCGCGCGCGAAAGCGCGTTTTTGGCTTCTCCCTTGTTGAGACCGACTTGGCACCGGCGGCGCACGCTAGGATCGCGAAGCCATAGCAAGGTGAAATCCGTGCGCTCCAGCCGCCCCATCTCGCGCAGCGCCAGAGCTAGGCCGTTCTGACGCGGATACCTTTCTGGTGATGGGCGAGAACCCGGCAGGCTCGACCGACAGCTCGCGCTTCGGCCTGATCGAGCGCAAGGAGATTCTTGGCAAGGTGGTTGAGAGTCAGTGAGGCGCCGCTTAGGCTAGCTACAATTGCTCGCTGCAGAGCTTGTTTGAGATCAGCCGTCGGAGTCGCCGGCCAGCGGCAGCAATGTAGATTAATAACCGCCGCTATCACCGCCGCTGTCGCCGTCACCGCCGTCGCTGCCGTCGCCCCCGTCACTGGTACCGTCGCTCTCCGCTGTCGGGCCGGCAGGTTCGGAGGGGCTGCTGCAGTCTCCGCCCTGGGTCCAGCAGTACTCGCCATGGGCCCAGGTGGTGCAGCCGTTGGTCCAGTTCTCCGTTCCGCAGTAATAGCAGTAAGCGCGCTCTTCCACGTTCGTCCATCCGGCCCAGACCGTTGGTCCCGGCACGCAAGGGCAGGCCTGCGTGTTGCAGTTCTGGGAGGTGGTCCAGGTGCTGCCGCAGCCATTGGCCCAGTAAATGTCTTGTATGCCGCCGCCGCAGGTAGCGGAGCAAGGGCCAAAGCCCGTGATATGGTCGTCTCCTGTGCAGCAGGCCTGCGGATTGCAGCTTTGGGACGTGGTGTGGGTGTGGCCGCAGCCGTCATCCCAGTTGACATCTTGCGTGCCGCCGCCGCAGGTGACCGAGCACGGCCCGACACTCACGATACGATCATTTGGCTGGCAGGCCAGGCCCGCCGAACAGGTAGCATTGGCGCCGCCATAGAGGCCCTCGCAGGTCCACGACCAGGGCCCGTTGCCGGCGAGGCTCGAAGGCGTGCCGGCGCTGCAGAGCTGGTCCGCAGGCGGCCCAGTATCCGGCGGCCAGGATTGATTGGCGGCGGGGCCGCACACGCCATCGATGGCACAATGCCCCTCCTCGCCGGTTTTTTGCCAAGTGCCGCAGCCGCTTGTTGCCACGCAAGTGTAGGTCGTCTGCATATAGGGCGAGCCGTGGACGATGATGGTGGCGCCGTTTCGCGCCTGGGGCAGGTGGACAGGATGCCCGCAGCTGTCGTGCTGCGTGTCGTCGGCGTTGCAGCCGTAGGAGAGGACGACCTGGGTGTGGATGCTGCCGCCGGGCTGGGTGGCAACCTTGAAGTCAAGCCATTCCTCCAGCGTGCGCATCGGCACAAAGAAGGTTTTTTCAGGGTGGCTGAAATTGTCAATGTAAAGACAGCCTTCGGCAAAACCGTTGGTGTAGTGAAAATTCAGCGGCGAGGTCGAAAGGCCCGGACATGACCAGGTGGACGTGGTGGAGGTTGGCCCACTGTGCGATTCAGGCGGCAGGTCGCAATTGCCCTGCAGCGGCACGACGCCGTTTGGCACCAGCGTGACGTTGTTCGTGGCCACAGCGGTCTCTGCAGCGGAGAGCGGCGATGCCAAAAGCAGCGCGGCGAAAAGGGCAAAAAGAACGAGGGGCATTTTCAGCCCCTAATATCGGCCTGGGTTTATAAAATCCCATTAATAATAGATCAAAGATAGATTAAATTGTATCGAATTGGCGGTGAAAACAATGAAGAAGGCATGAAAACACCACGCTGATATTGATGCGGGGGCGAATTTGAAATGCTAATTCTCCACATGAATGAAGCCGATCCTGGCCAATTCCTTTACGGCAGTGGAAACGGTAGGTTGGCTGACCTGGCAGCGATGCGCCAATTCGGCACGATTGGTAGGATGCACGGCTGAGCCTGCGGCAGCCGCAGCGACTACGATGACTTCCAGGACTTGGCGTAGACGGTGCTTGCGGCCCAAGCCCTTCTCTTCGAACAGCGCCTGGAGGGCAGAATGGCGGCTCCTGCTGAACAGCGCAAAGCGAATGACTTCCTAGCGCATTTCGATCGGCCAATTTGCGGCGAGCGCGACGAGATCGTGGAATTCGCACGCGGTCTGGACCGCTTCAGATAATTCGATGCGCATGGGGTCATTGATGCCCAGTTTGGCGAGAAGCGCACGGACTATTGACGAGAGAGGCTTTTTTTTATCATCTTGGGGTCACGCCTCGATTTGTTCTGGATTGTACGCCTAGGCCGTGGTGGCCAAAAACCCATCAAGAATGACGCTTGGCAAACCTTTGTATTTTCACACTTTCTGGATAGCTGAACGATCCTGGCCGAAAACTATCCCTTTCGGTCACCCTAGCGATCGTCCACCTGGTCATCGTGTTCACGATCAAGCGGCGTGGACACGATCTCGGTGCCCTTAGCGTGCACTTTGGAACAAATCGAGGCGTGACCCCATTTAGCACGCGATCGGCTCCCTCACAGAGGCGCCACTTTCACCGTTGCCATCGTGACGCGCCCTCAACAAAGACGGCGCCAAGATCAGCCCGTCCCCCTATTTATCTATTGAGGCGGCGGGCATCCCCCCAGGCAAGGCGGCAATACGCTCTTTTTGCAGAACAGCACGCCGACGAACGCCTGGCGGTTGTCGAAAGGCTGCGAACCACCCTCAGAGCTCGCGCTCAGGAAAGGGCCCAGACCGTCGCCATTGGCGGCGATCAGCGAGCGTGTTCCTTCGGGCGTGATGCCGTCGGGCGACGTGCCGCGCAATCGATTGGTGCCAGGAATTTGATCGGGAGAATAACCCGTCCAGTCGAACTCCGCATAGCCGAGATGACGGATGTCGAAAGTCCAAAGTGCGTTGAAGTCATGATCGTCGGGCCCGCCCGTGAGGCGGATGTTATGGGAATGCTTGGGCATCTGCTCTACCGTAAGCGTGACAAAGTTCTCGCCGCCCTGCTCGCCCTGGCTGCATCCCGCGGGCCCAGGACCGCCATCAAGTATGCGTGGTCCGCTGCCACAGCCCACCAGCGTGCGGCCGTCCGCCGGCGTGAAGGGTTCCCAGCCGGCGAGATTTTCCGGCGGAAACATCTGATCGCCGGCAAAGCCGCTGAGCGGTGCGAAGGCCAGAAATCCGAGGCCGAGAAGAAAAAGAAATCCTTTGCGCATAATAATCCTCCTTGAAAAATTCCTGAAACAGTCGGGGCTGAAATCTAGCAAAGGTGTATAGGACGAGTCATCCTTAAAATTAGGCGTTTTACTTTCAAACGTTGTTAACCATATAACGGTTTGACGCGGTTACGGATGCGCGGCCATGGGCGCAAGCAGTATGGCGCAAATGAGAAAGGGCGTACTTAAATGACGGGCGGCAGGCAGCATGTCAGGGGCGCGTCACTCCTTTCCTTCATTGGTTTGAGAAGCGCCATCGGCAGGATCAGCCTTCTTCGGCACAGGCGGCACCTTGAGCGCGCCGGCGTCCGGCGCTACGGGCGGTTCAACTTTCGGCGCTGGCGGAGCAACGGGAGCCGGCTTGCTTCCGTCGTTGGCAATGGGTGGCGGCGGGGCCACCAGGGCGCGCTTGCTTCCGTCGTTGGCAACGAGTGGCAGCGGGGCCACCGGAGCGTGCTTCCTCTTCTTAGCGTTGGGATCGGGCGGCGGCAGCGGCGCGTTGCCCAGGGGTGGTGGGGGCGGCTGGTCAGGCGCGGCAATCACCTGTCCATCGGTTTGCGCGGCGGCGATGGCCGGGCCGCTTGCCGCCCATGCCGTGCCTAGCGCCACAGCCAAAACCATTCCCCAGTGAGCGTTGCCTCTTCTCATGATCTTCTCCCTCTTTTTTCAATGTTGTTTTTCTTTAAGAGCCTTAATCTCTGCCTTCAGCGATTCCACACTGGCTTCCAACTTGTCGTTCGCGGCCCTGAGCTTCATCAACTCGCCATGATCGCCGTCGAAGAGCCCCTTCAGCTCTTTCAATCCCTCAAGCAGCACGGCGGTGAAATTCTCGTACAGGAACGCCTTGTAGCCATCGGAATTCGTAGTCACCAGCTCGGGATAGACTTTCTCCATCTCCTGCGCGATGACGCCAATCTTGCGGCCCTTATCGTTCTTTCGTGCGCCCTCTTTCCATTCGAAACTGACCCCGCGCACGCGATCGAGTTTTTCCAAAACGCCCGTCAGGGGTTCAACATTCGTTTTGAGCCTCGCGTCGGAGGCAGCGCATGTGCCGCCATAATAAAAGTAATTGCTCCAGCATAGATACCAACCGCCATCGTACCGGCCGAGGTAGGGCATATACATATACCCAAGGGTCTGGACGTTAGACAGCACTGAAACACCGTCAGGGTCAACGTAGTAGCCCGAGTTGTTCACGTCATATTCGGGGCCGTTGAAGCCATAGGTGCGGTAGAGATAAGCGAATTGGGACGTGCCGTTCGGGTCGACGTAGTAACCAGCGTTGTTGCCGTCATACTCCGGCCCGTTGAAGCCGTAGGTGCGGTAAAAGGCGTAGACATTCGAGGTGCCGTTGAGATCGATATAGTAGCCGGCATTATTTGCATCGTATTCAGGACCATTGAAGCCGTAGACGCGGTAGAGATA
>JACQAB010000048.1 GCA_016195205.1 Pseudomonadota bacterium | reverse complement strand
GGCATCCCGCGCAAAAGCTTCCCGCTGTTTCTGAAAGAATGCGAGTTCCGCTTCAACTACGGCTCACACCGCCAGCAACTATTTACTTTAACCAAATGGTGCTTTACTTAAGGCTTATCTACGACAGCCCCAAAGATTATAGTTGTGCAATTGTTCTATTTTCCCAAGCATGCAGGCCTGTTGCTCGCTGATGATGCCCGCCTTGACCAGTTCTTTGTATTTATCTGGAAAATCCGGTTCAGCCATATAACTCTCTACAAAAAATTTACTGCACAGCAGCCTGGGCCGGCTGTTCCGGCGTGACGGCGGCGGCGGCGACTTCGGGCGCAGGCGTTTCCACCGGTGTCGTCGTCGGCGCGGCCGCGGCGGGTGTTTCCTCAGCCGGTTTCGGGGCGTTCGAGGGCGGAGCAATGGGTTCCATGGCCACGGGCTCTGGAGGCGGGGTTCCCGGCGGGAGAACCGGCGGCCCTTCCGGCACGTTCACCGGCTGCTCATAGCCTGGAGGCGGATCGTAGGTGAGTTCCAGGGGTTCCGAGGCTTCTTCCAGAAGCGCCATCGCCGCCATGCGCGCCGCCTTGGTGATCTTGGCGCCGGCGATCATGCGGGCGATTTCGTCGACGCGCGTTTCGGGATCGAGCTTGGTGACTTGCGTCAGGGTCACGCCGCCCACTTCGGCCTTGCTGACCACCATGTGCAGCTTGCCGCGCGACGCCACCTGCGGCGAGTGGGTGATGACCATCACCTGCGTGCTTTGCTGCGCCAGAAGCGCCAGACGCTGGCCGACGGCGGCGGCGGTGGCGCCGCCGACGCCGGTGTCGATTTCGTCGAAGATCAGGGTAGGGGTCATCTGCAGCTTCTGCAGAATGACCTTCAGGGCCAGAATCATGCGCGCCAACTCACCGCCCGATGCGGTCTTGGCGATGGTGCTGAAGGGCATGCCCTTGTTGGTGCGCGCGGTGAAAACCGCGGCGTTGATGCCCAGCGGGCCCCACAGGTTGTTGGGCAGATCTTCAATTTCCACCTTGAATTCGGCCTGCATCAGGCGTAATGGCGGGAATTCGGCGGTAATGGCGGTGGACAGGCGCTGCGCGGCGGCCTTGCGCGCCTTCGACAGCGCCTGGGCGTTCTGGTTGTATTCGCGGCGCGCGTCCATCATTTTGTCTTCCAACTCGGCGATCACCTTGGCGGCGTTCTGAATGCGCAGCAGGCGGGCCGCCAGGCGTTCGAACAATTCCATGATCTGTTCTGGCGGCGTTTCGTATTGCGCGGCCAGCTTGCGGAACTTGTCCAAACGCTCTTCCACCGCGATTAGGGCCGAGGTGTCGATTTCATAATCGGGCATCAGGTTGATGAGTTCCGAGGCCGAATCCCGCGCGCGCTGCAGACATTCGGAAAGGTATTTTTCCAGCGTGCCCAGGGCTTCGGGGTCGAAATGCTTGGTCTTTTCCAGGAGGCGGTTGGCCTGGATCAGGGACCGTTCCGCGCCCGAGCCTGCCACCAGCTGCGCCTGCACGGCTTGCAGCATTTCGCCGACGTTCTTGATCTTGGTCAGTTCTTTCTGCTTTTCATCCAATTCGGCATACTCGCCGTGCTTGATCTTCAGCTTTTTCATCTCCGCCACCGTTTTGGTGAGGGTGATGCGCTCGTCGGCGGTTTGCGCCATGAATTTGCGTTCTTCGTCCAGCAAGCGTTCGTATTCCTTCAACTGCTCCCAGGCCTTGCGCGTGCCGGCCAGAAGGTCGCGGTAATTGCCGAAGGCGTCGAGGAAGCTGAGCTGCCGCGCCGGATCAAGAATGCTCTGGTTGGCGAACTGGCCGTGAATTTCGGCCAGCTGCATGCCCAGTTTTTGCAGGAACTGGAAGTCGGTGGCGGTGCCATTGACGATGGCGTCGTCGCCGCCGGCCGCGCCGACCACGCGCTTGACGGCGATTTCGTTGTCCACCGGGATGTTATTATCCTGAAGGAATTTCCACACCCCATGGTCTTTGGGCGGGATGAACAGCGCCTCGACCGTGGCGGCGGCCGAGCCATAACGCACCGATTCCGGATCGGGCGCGTCGCCCAGGATCAGGCCCAGCGCGTCCATCAAGATCGATTTACCGGCGCCGGTTTCACCGGTGACCACCGACAGGCCCTTCTCAAAATGGAGCGTGAGCTTATCGATAATAACGAATTGCTGGATGGTGAGTTGTTTTAACATGAGGATTAGCGGCTTGGAGGCTTCGAGGCTCGGCGTTTCAGAACTTCAGCACCTCCGAACCTTCACCCCTTTCAGGTTTGACCTTGACCCAGCGCCGTGCGCACTTCTTCAAGCGCGCGCACGAAACCATCGAGATAGCGGATGCGCGGCAGGCGGGAAACCGGAGTCACCGTCACATCCATCACTTCGTCTTCCTTGTAAAGGTGGACGTCCTCAATGCGCGGATGGAACTGGGCCTCTTCCTCGGAAATCTCGCGCACCACGATGCGCTTGGCCACCGAGGCGACCTCGTGGTGGATGGGGTTGTAGGCGTGGAAATTCTTGATCAAGCGGCGGGCTTCCTCGCGCCAGGCCTTCTCGCGCCATTCCTGCAAGGAGCCGGGCCGCACGCTGAACGGCAGGGGGCCCAGCAGCTTCTGGATGGCCTGGTCGCGCATGTAGAAGTTGATGGTCACGAAGGGGTCATCCAGCCCGTCGATATGGTCGCGGCGGAATTCGGTAAGCAGCTTTTTGCGCCCGTCATAGCCGCCCTTCATGATCTGGTAGACGGTCAGCTCATGCGCGGCTTCGGCGCCGTCAGCCATGCGCAGGGTGAAGCCTTCCAGCGGGTTGGCGTTGACGGCGAAGTTCACGCCGAATTCGCGGCCGATTTTTTCAAGGTCGGCGCCGGTGACCGACAGGCTGGTTTTAAAGGCAAGGTCGGCGGAATGAAGGTTATGCTCGGCGCGCTTGGCGGCTTCGTGCGAACCGTGGACGTGGCCCGACAGGACGTCGAGCCGTTTCAGCGACTTTTTGGTATCGCTTTCTTCGGCGATCTCGGTGACCGTAACTTCGCCGAACGAGGTGTTATAAACGTTACTCATGAATGCAACGCCCTGATGCAAAAGGTGAAATTATCTTGGTTTATTTTAGGGGAGAGACCTTAAGGCTTGGATAAAGCGGCGGTTAAGAAAGGGTAAAAAAACCAGCCTAAAAAGCCGGTCTTTCGGGCGAAAACCCGGTTTTAAGGTTACCCTAAGCCCCACCCGCTAGGATGGCGGAATTGCAAGGGAGCCTTTTTTGCCCGTCAAAGTTTTGGCTGACAGCCGGGGGAATATTCTTTTTTCCCAGGGCGATCCCGATAAAAAATACGGCATCGCCTCGCAGAGCAAGGCGATTGCCACCATGCTGATTCACGAGCAGATCCAGAAACTGGCGGCGGCGCAGGGCGTAAGCGTCGATACGATTTTAAATCAGCGGATCACCGCCAGGGTGGATTACGGCGAGATGGTTTATGACCGCATGCAGACGCGGCGCGATCTGACCTATCCCGACGATCCCAAAGTCTTTCGCCCTTTTCTTTCCGATGGATCCGAGCAGGATAAATCGGCTTTCCGCCTGCCGGTTGAGCAGGGAAAGGCCTATTCCGTGCGCGAGCTTTTCAAGGCCGCGCTGTTTGAATCGAAAAACGACGCCATCCAAGCGCTCAGCGATCATTTTTTCAACGATTTTAATAATAAAGGCCTGCAGGCGGCCTTCGCGGAGATGAAAACCCGTTTGAAACTCGATGAATTCCCCGAGCGCGATGAGCGCGATCCCAAGCTGCCAACCCGGCTTGAAACCCCGCACGGGCTGAACGACGGCGGCAATACTTTTACTGCCAGGGATCTGGCCAAGGTTTACGGCGAGCTTATCCGCAACCATCTGGATTTTTTCCGGAAATTTGATCCGAACAAAGCGGCGCGCCATACCGTCAAGCCCCTGATGCACCATTCCGGGCTAAAGGCCGCGGGGATCGATCTGGATGCCGTGAAAAGCGGTACGGGCAACGACCGGGTGGGGCTTAAGGGTAATTCAAGTTCTTCCAGCCTGATGGCGGTGGGCGGCAGAAAAAACGGCCCGCGTTTTTCGGCGGTGGTGCTGGCCGATGGAAATCGCGTGGAAAGCGTGGCCAATCTGCTTTTGAAAATGCCGCATGACACCGCACCCGCGCCAGCCGTTCAGGACGAGCCCCGGCTGATTGGCCCGATCCGGCCTGCAGTGCGCGAGCACCGCCCGCAATGAAAAACGCGGATCGAAAGATCCGCGTTTTTGAATTCTATATCAAAGCAACTTAGGCGACGGCGGTATCGGTAAGGTCGCCTTCGTCCTCTTCAGGCTCGCCTTCCAGCATCGGTTCACCCGGGGCGCCCTGCTGCTGTTGCTGCTGGCGCGGGCCGCCGGCGCGGGCGATCAGTTGCGAGAGTTCGGCCAGTTCAATGAAGTTATCGGCCTGGCGGCGCAGTTCGTCGGCGACCATGGGCGGGCTGGAGCGCATGGTGGAAACCACCGACACGCGCACGCCTTTTTTCTGGCAGGCTTCGACCAGGCGGCGGAAATCGCCGTCGCCCGAGAAGATGATGATGTGGTCGGTTTTGTCGGCCATTTCCAGAACGTCGATGGCCAGTTCGATATCCATGTTGCCTTTGATTTTGCGGCGGCCGAACGCGTCGGTGTATTCCTTGGTTGGTTTGGTGACCATACAATAGCCGTTGTAGTCCAGCCAGTCGACCAGCGGACGGATCGGAGAGTATTCCTGGTCTTCGACCAGCGCGGTGTAATAGAAGGCGCGAATCAAACGGCCACGCTGGGCGAACACTTCCAGCAGGCGGCGATAATCGATGTCGAAGCCCAGGCTGCGCGCGGCGGCGTAAAGGTTGGCGCCATCGATAAATAAGGCCAGACGCTCTTCTTTGTAGAAAATCATGGTGCTCTCCCTTTTTGTTTTGGCGGCGCTCGCAGAAAGCAGCGCGGCCTCTATCCCCTTGGTTCTTCTAGATTGATCCCCTGATTAATTAATCTGAACGGTGATACACGAATTATTTGGGGCATGCAAGACATCCAAATAAGATGTTTACATTTGGCCCATGAAACTGCTATTTCACAGCGCCTAAATAGTTTCGATCATGGTAAAGATTAGGGCTGCAGCCCACCCCCTTTAAGGAGAGTATCCGCCTATGGCTCGTGTAACCGTTGAAGACTGCATTCTGAACGTGCCCAACCGCTTTGACTTGGTCATGGTTTCGGCCCAGCGCGCCCGCGAGATTTCCTCGGGCGGCGCCCTTCAGGTCGAGCGTGACCGCGACAAAAACCCGGTGGTGGCGCTGCGCGAAATCGCCGAACAGAAGCTGGACCTGTCCGCTCTGCAGGAATCCCTGATCAAGGGCTACCAGCGCCGCGTCGAAAGCGACACCAGCGAGGAAGAGCTGAAAGAACTGATGGCCGAAGAACAGAAATGGGCCACCGCCGCTGCCGCCATGGCCGAAGGCATGCGTAATGCCGAAGGTGAAGCCGCTGCCGAAGAAGCCGCCGAGGACGAGGAAGAAGAGGGCGAAGAGGCCCTGGAAGGCGAAGCAGGCGAGCTGCCCGCCGAGGAAGCCCTTCCCGAAGACGCTTTCAAGGACGTTCCGCCCGACGAAGGCGACAAGGTTTTTTAACCCCGCCCTTGGTTCCGTGTCATTTAAACGGCCCGTTTTCGGGCCGTTTTTATTTGGCCAAAGGCTGAAGATCAAAACCCGGGACAGAAAAAAGCTTTTGTTTACGGGCCTCTAGCCGCCCGCCCCTTGTTCCTGCGCCATTAATCTAAATCTAATCATAAAAAAGGGATATTATGGGCCGTAAGGAGGGCCTTTTGAACTATCACCCACCCCAGGCCAAAGACGCCAAAGAGGTTAAGCCCAAAGAGGCCGTGGTCGCCGCCGCGGTTGACCGGCAGGTGGAAAACGCCACGCGCCCGCGCCAGCCTATGATCCGCCAGTGGGAGCTGGTAGAGCGCGTCAAGGCCTATGACCCGACCGTTAACGAAGACCTGCTGAACCGCGCCTATGTCTTCGCGATGAAGGCGCATGGCACGCAGATGCGCGCTTCCGGCGACCCTTATTTTTCGCACCCGCTGGAAGTGGCGAGTATTCTGACCGAAATGAAAATGGACAGCGCCTCAATCGCCTGTGCGCTGCTGCATGACACCATCGAGGATACTGGCGCCACCGAGGAAGACCTGAAAAAAATGTTCGGCGACGAAGTGGCGCGTCTGGTGGTGGGCGTCACCAAATTGGGCCGGCTGGAGTTTCAATCCGACAAGGCGCATCAGGCGGAAAATTTCCGCAAATTGATCGTGGCCATGGCCGAAGACATCCGCGTGCTGCTGGTCAAACTGGCCGACCGGCTGCACAACATGCGCACGCTGCACTTTTTGAAAAAAGAGGAAAAGCGCCGCCAGAAAGCCGCCGAAACGCTGGAAATCTATGCCCCGCTGTCGGAACGCATGGGCATCAAGCAAATGCAGGAAGAGCTGGAAGACCTGGCCTTCGCCGAGCTGCACAAGGACGCGCGCGAAAGCATTCTGGCGCGGCTGAAATTCCTGCGTCAGGAAGGCTCGGGCCTGGCGGCGAGCATTATTACCGAACTTCAGCAACTGATGGATAAATCGGGCCTGAAGGCCAAGGTGATGGGGCGCGAAAAAACGCCCTATTCCATCTGGCGCAAGATGAAGCGCAAGAACATCGCCTTCGAGCAATTATCGGACATCATCGCCTTCCGCATCATCGTCGAGAACGTCGAGCAGTGCTATCAGGCGCTGGGCATCATTCACAGCCATTACTCGGTGGTGCCGGGACGGTTTAAGGATTACATCTCCACCACCAAGCCCAACGGCTATCAAAGCCTGCACACCGGCGTGATTGGCCCGCTCAAGCACCGCATCGAGGTGCAGATCCGCAGCGAGCGCATGGAAGAGATCGCCGAGCTTGGGGTGGCCGCGCACTGGGCCTATAAGCATGAAGACGACAAGGTGGACGGCAAGCAATACCGCTGGCTGCGCGAGCTTCTGGACATCGTGGAAAGCGCGCAGCGGCCGGAAGAATTCTTGGATTACACGCGCCTCGAGCTGTTCCACGACCAGGTGTTCTGCTTCACGCCCAAGGGCGATTTGATCGCCTTGCCGCGTTCCTCAACGCCGGTGGATTTCGCCTATGCCGTGCACAGCAAGGTGGGCGACCATTGCGTGGGCGCCAAGGTGAACGGCCGCATGGTGCCGCTGCGCACGCAGCTGCGCAACGGCGACCAGGTCGAGGTGGTGACCTCGAAAACCGGCTCGCCCAGCCCGGCCTGGGAACGTTTTGTGGTGTCAGCCAAGGCCCGCTCGCAGATCCGCCGCTTCGTGCGCAACCAGCAGCGCAGCGAATACATGGCGTTGGGCAAGCCCATGCTGCAGAAACTATTCAGCGAGGAAGGCGTGGCCTTCAACGAGAAAGACGTGGAGGCGGTGGTCAAGCAATTCCAGGCCGAAAACCTGGAGGATCTTTACGCCAATATCGGCTCCTCGCTGCAATCGGCGCGCGACGTGCTGAAGGCGGTTTACCCCGGCCATCTGTGGCGCGTGGAAACCTCGAAAACCGGCAAGAAAAGCGCCGCTGCTGTCGCCGCGGCCGCCAAAACCGGCAAGCCGCTGACGCTGCGCGGGCTGATCCCAGGCATGGCGGTGCATTACGCGCGCTGCTGCCACCCGCTGCCGGGCGACCGCATCGTGGGCATTGTCACCACCGGCAAGGGCGTGACCATCCACACCTCGGATTGCGACACGCTGGAAAGCTTCAGCGGCCAGCCGGAACGCTGGATCGACGTGGCCTGGGAAGACGCCGGCCACGGCAGCGAAAAAGTGGTGGGCCGCCTCAACGTGGTGATCGCCAACCTGCAGGGCGCGCTGGCGAATTTAACCGGCTCGATCAGCCGCTCGGGCGGGAATATTATTAATTTAAAGATTACCAACCGCACCGTGGATTTCTTCGACGTGCTAGTGGATGTGGAAGTGTCCAATGTCGATCAACTCAACACCATCATAGCCGGGCTGCGCGCCACGCCGCTCATGATTTCAGTGGAACGGGCGAAAAACCGCTAAAATCGGCCGAAATACTTTCAAAAGCGCATGGTAAATTGGGGCCATGACGCAGGATGAAATTTTTGACGCCGTGATTGACGGGTTTGAGCGCAACCACGCTTTCAGGGAAGTTCCGGGCGGCGGCGCCTATGTGCGCGGGCTGAAGGCCCATATTGCGCCGCGCCTTGCGGTTCCGGCGCGCATCGGCTTTAGCACGCGTTTTTTGGTCGCCAAAAAAATTCCTTTAGAAAAAGCCGATGCTGAATGGCAGACGCGAAATTTCTTCACGGCCTTGCGAGCTTATGTGCCGATGAAGCATTTCTTGCCCTGGCTGAAACCTTTTTTAGAGGCAACCCTCCAGGCCGATCCTTCGCCAGAACTGGCTGAACTTGTCCGGCGGCAGGCCGAGTTCATTGCCACGCATTTATCTGGACATGCCGGTCCTGCCGAAAATCTGCCTCCTGATGTACCTGGCTTCGGTTTTCAAAAATTTTCTGCCGAGCAGGTGAAAATTCTTCAAGACGTCGCCGCGCATCATCCACATCTGGTAACGGCGCATGGGATCTGGCTGTCGTCCTTCGTGGAATGGGGCCATGGCCTGGCGCGGCATCTGGACGAGCACCAGTTGCTTACCCCCGCCCAGGCTTTTGATGCACATGATTCCATGATCGGGCTTTTTTCCGTTGCTCTTGAAACCGTCAACGTGTCGTCGGGGCCGATGTTGTGGGTGGCACAGGCATACGCCGAACGCATCAGGCGCACCGGCGGCGATTACCGGCAACCCATGATCTATGAGGATTTCCAAGAAGGATGGGAAAAGGCATTGCGCGAAGGCGGGTTTGCCAGTTGCTTTGAGGATGCACATGGCGAAATCGTAACCTTGAATTGTCCTTTTCTTGCGCCTGCTGAGGTCAGCGCCGAGGTCTGTGCCTTGCCCGGCCCGGCGGGCTTAGCGCGCGGCATGTGGTGCCTGTTCGAGGCGCTGGAAAAGAAAAGGGCGGCCAGCGGCTATGAGCCCCTGGCTGCCGAGACGCAGCGGATTTTAGCCGCGCCCTCCGCGCCGCCGCCCACGCTCGATTCCGGACAACGCAACACGCTTTATACCCGGCGCTTGCGCCAGATTTTGCAAAGCTATGCAGGGAAAAAAGCCGAGGCCCTGCTAGGGTGAAGCTGCGACTTGCCTTAAGCCGAAACCCGCGCGTTGTCCTGCGCCACGAGGCCGGCGGGGCCCTTGCCGGCTTGGGCGGATTTAAGTTCCAGCCGCTCGAACTGCATCAGCGCATGTTCCATGTCGTCGCGGGTGAGGTGGCCGGCCTTGCACAGTTTACTTAAGACCGCTTCGCAGCCCTTGGCGTAAAGCAGGCGCAGCATGCCGGTTTCGGGCAGCATCAGGGATTGGCGCGGCTTGCCCAGAATTTTTTCCAGCGCCTTGGTTTTGGTTTTCAGCGCGGCGGGGGCGGCGGTCAGTTCCAGCGCCACGCGTCCGTCGTTCATCAACGCCACGGCTGAAAACAGCGGCTTCTTCGCGCGTTCCGGCACGAAGACATAGCGGTGATTCTGTTCGAAGGCTTCCATCAGCGGCATAGGTTTTCTCCCTGGAATAAGCTCTCCATCATGGCGGGGAAAGCTTAGAAAATGGTTTAAAAGCCTTGCAGACCGCGCCAATCCGTGTTTTTTTGAGGGTGGAGGCGTTAAGAAATGAGCAAAACACAGCGACCATTCAAGGTGGCGGTGGTGGGGGCAACCGGGGCGGTAGGCCACGAAATGCTGTCCATTCTGGCCGAGCGGGAATTCCCCATCTCGCAAGTGGTGGCGCTGGCCTCGCAAAAATCGGCGGGATTGGAAGTGTCGTTCGGCGATGACCAGACGCTGGTGGTGCAGGAGCTGTCCAGCTACGACTTCAAGGGCACCGATATTGCGTTGTTTTCGCCGGGCGCCAAGGTGTCGGCTGAATTCGCGCCGAAGGCCGGCGCGGCGGGCTGCGTGGTGATCGACAACACCTCGCATTTCCGCATGGATCCCGACGTGCCGCTGATCGTGCCCGAGGTGAACGCCGCAGCCATCGCCGGCTATAAAAAGAAAAACATCATCGCCAATCCCAACTGCTCGACCATGCAGATGGTGGTGGCGCTGAAGCCCATTCATGACGCCGCGAAAATCAAGCGCGTGGTGGTGTCGACCTATCAATCGGTGTCGGGCGCGGGCAAAGAAGCGATGGATGAGTTATTCAACCAGACCCGCGCGGTTTTCGTGAACGACAAGATCGAGAAGCAGCTTTTCACCAAGCAGATCGCCTTCAACGTCATCCCGCATATCGACGTGTTCATGGATGACGGCAGCACCAAGGAAGAAACCAAAATGGTGCTGGAAACCAAGAAAATCCTTGACCCGCATATCAAGGTGGTGGCCACCTGCGTGCGCGTGCCGGTGTTTATCGGCCATGCCGAGGCGGTGTTTCTGGAGTTGGAAAACCCGCTGTCGGCCGGGGAAGCCCGCGCGCTGCTGAAACGGGCCCGCGGCGTCACGGTGATCGACCACCGCGCCGACGAGGGTTACGTTACCCCCGTGGAATGCGCGGGGGATGACCCGGTATTTGTGTCGCGGATCAGGGAAGACGCTTCGGTGGAAAATGGGTTAGCGCTTTGGATTGTCTCGGATAATCTTCGTAAGGGAGCCGCTCTTAACGCTATTCAAATCGCGGAACTCTTGGCAAAAGATTATCTTTAGTCTATAAAAAGCCCGGTTTTTACTTTCGCGGTTTTGTATTACTCTTCGTCGATAAAACATTG
>JACQAB010000041.1 GCA_016195205.1 Pseudomonadota bacterium | reverse complement strand
TGCCCACGCGCACCGCGGCGCGCGTGCGCGAAAAAATGGTGGGTTGCGCGTTAAGCTGGGCCAGCAGATCCGCCGCGGCGCTTTGCGCGCCCGCGCCCACCACCAAGGGCAGGCCAAGGTTTTCACTCAAAGCCGCCTCGCGCAGCATGTGGCCCTCGGCATCGATCAGGTAGAAGCGCCGGTTGTTCTGCCACAGCGCGATGGGCAGACGTTCGTTCAGCTTTATATACAGCGTGGAAGGCAGGCGCCGTTCCACCGTGCCGCTTTTTACCCAGGAGATGGAAGTCAGGCGCTGCAACGCCTGATGCGGATCAAACGCCAGAATGGGCGAGCCTTTTTTTACCCCCAGCACGGAAAGAATGTTGTCGCGATCGGTTTGGTTGCGGCCTTCCACCAGGATTTCTTCCACCGAAAATCCGGCGTGGCTGGTAACGTCAAACAGGGCGGTGATGGTTTTCTGGTATTGCGCCTCGAACCAGCCCACACGCCACAGCCACAGGCTGCCGCCAAAAATTCCCGCCGCGGCAAAAAACATCACTGGCAATATCATGCGCCGCAGGGCCGCGGCCAAGCCACCGCTGCCCGGCTCTTGCCGCGGGCGCGGACGGATGATGATGCGGCGTTTTTTTATCCGGGACATACAGGGTGTTCCACAATCCACTGGCACAGCTCGGCATAACTCATGCCCAGCGCGGCGGCCTGTTCGGGAAGCAGGGAAAGCGAGGTGAAGCCCGGCTGGGTGTTCATTTCAAGGAAATAAAGGCCTTCGGTGCCTTTCTGGCCGTCGTCATAGCGGATATCAATGCGCCCCGCGCCGTTACAGCCCAGCGCCTGAAAGGCTATTTCCGCCATGCGCAGGCATTCATCCATCACCGGCTTCGGAAGCTTGGCCGGGCAATCGTGCGTGGCAAAGCCCGCGGTGTATTTGGTGGTGTAGTTATAAAATTCGGTGGTGGGTTTGATTTCGGTGACGGTCAGTGCCTTGCCGCCCAGCAAACTCACGGTAAGCTCGCGCCCGGGAATATATCGCTCCACCAGCACGTGGGGACCATAGACCCAGGCTTCTTCGATAATATTGTAATTCTCGCCCTTATGCACGATGCGCACGCCCACGCTGGAACCCTCGTTCACCGGCTTGATCACCAGCGGCGCGGGGAAGGGCAGGCCTTTTGCAATCAGCTCTTCGCGCGACATCACGCGGCCTTCAGCGCAACGCACGCCCGCCGCCGCGACAAGAACTTTCGCGCTGGGCTTGTCCATGCACAGCGCCGACGACAGAACCCCTGAATGCGTATAGGGAATGCCCAGGAATTCCAGCACGCCCTGAATGCAGCCATCTTCGCCATAACGCCCATGCAGGGCATTAAAAATCACATCAGGCCGGCCTTCAGCGCGGTGCAGAATGGCGCGCGTGAGGCCTTCGATATCGCGCTGAACATCCACTGCGGTGACTTGGTGCCCCAATTCCTGCAGCGCCTTCACGATGCCGGTGCCGGAGGTAAGCGATACTTCACGCTCAGCCGACCAGCCCCCCATCAGCACGGCAATTTTTAAAGGCTTGGGCTTCATGCCGGTTTTCCGTAACGGCGGATTTCCCATTGCAAATCGACGCCTGCTTTTTCCTTCACTTTGCTGCGCACAGTTTCACCCAGCGTTTCAAGATCGGCGGCGGTGGCCTTGCCGGTGTTGATAAGGAAGTTGCAATGCTGTTCCGAAACTTCGGCCGCGCCCTGTTTCAATCCGCGGCATCCGGCGGCCTCGATTAATTCCCAGGCCTTCTTGCCGTCGGGATTAGCGAAGGTGGAACCGCCGGTATAGGTGTTCACCGGCTGCGTCGCCGTGCGCGCCTTGCTGATTTCCTGCATTTTGGCGGTGATTTCAGCTTTATCGCCTATTTTGCCTTTCAGCCGCGCGCTGAGGAAAACCCAGTCGTCCGGAACGCCGCAATGACGATAGGCAAAACCCAACTCGGCATTGGTGATGGTGCGAACCTTGCCGAGGCGTTCCACGACGAGGGCGTCGATCACCACATCCTTGAATTCCGATCCGTAAGCTCCGGCATTCATGCGCAGCCCGCCGCCGATGCTGCCGGGAATGCCGCTTAAAAATTCAAGCCCCGCGAGGCCGTTGGTCATGGCCTGGCGCGCCACCTGGCTGTCCACCGTGGCGGCGCCGACGGTGATAATCTCTTCTTCCACCTTGATGCTGCGGAAAAGCGGGCCCAGGCGGACCACGACACCTTCGATCCCACCATCGCGCACGATCACATTCGAACCCAGCCCAAGAATGGTGGCCGGAATTTCAGCAGGAAGCCTGCGGAAAAACTGCGCCAGGTCGTCGGCATCGGCAGGCTGAAAAAGAACTTCGGCCGCACCGCCCACCTTGAACCAGGTGGTGTCTTTCAAGGGGACGTCGGCTTTTATTTCGCCGCGCACGGCCGGCAGGCGGGGAAGAAGGGGGGCGGGAGCGTTCATGGTTAGCCCCTGTTACGAAGCGGCTTTCTGGGATTCCGGCTTATCAAAAATCTTTTCAAGGCCAGCGGGCAGGGCATGCGCCCAGGTGCTGATGCTGCCCGCGCCAAGGCACACCACCATGTCGCCCTCGCGGGCCATGGAAGCCACCAGTGGCGCTAGCTGTTCGGGCGAGGAAAGCAAATGCACCTCGCGGTGGCCATGGGTGCGCAGGCCTTCGGCCAAAGCTTCCTTGGTAATGCCGGGAATGGGCGTTTCACCCGCTGGGTAAACATCGGCCACAATCACGGCGTCGGCCTCGTTCATGCAGGTGCAGAATTCTTCGAACAGGCTGGAAAGCCGCGTGTAGCGGTGCGGCTGAACCACGGCCAGCGTGCGGCCCTTGTCGCCGCGCGCGCTGCGCGCCGCCGACAGCACTGCCGCAATTTCCACCGGATGATGCCCGTAATCGTCGATCACGGTGATGCCGCGCACTTCGCCGGTGCGGGTAAAGCGGCGCTTCACGCCCTGGAAGCCGGCCAGCATTTCGCGCATGGTCACGAAGCTGACATCCAGTTCGTGCCCCACGGCCAGCGCGGCCAGCGCGTTTTGCACGTTATGCTTGCCATACATGGGCAGCAGCAATTCTTTCAGTGTTTCGGTTTTGCCGGTCTTGCGGTCGGTGAAAATGGCGTCAAAGCGCGCGCCATGCGGGCCGGTCTCCACATTCACGGCACGCACGTCGGCCTGCGCGTTAAATCCATACGTCACCACGCGGCGGTCGGCCACACGCGGGATCATGGCCTGCACTTCGGCATGGTCCAGGCACAGCACGGCAAAGCCGTAGAAAGGAATGTTGGTGACAAAAGTGTCGTAAGCCTTACGCACTGCGGCGAAATCGCCGTAATATTCCATATGCTCGGGGTCCATGTTGGTGACAATAGCGATGGTGGCGGGAAGTTTCTGGAAAGACCCATCGGATTCATCGGATTCCACCACCATCCATTCGCCTTCGCCCAGGCGCGCGTTAGTGCCATAAGCGTTGATGATGCCGCCGTTGATCACGGTGGGGTCCAGGCCCGCTTTTTCTAAAAGTGCGCCGATCATCGAGGTCGTGGTGGTTTTGCCATGCGTGCCGCCAATAGCGATACCGAATTTCAAACGCATCAACTCGCCCAGCATTTCGGCGCGGCGCACCACGGGCAGCATGGCGGCGCGTGCCGCCAGCAGTTCAGGATTATCTTTCTTGATGGCGGATGAAACCACCACCACCTGGGCTTCGCCCAAATGCCTGGCGTCATGGCCGACGAAAACCGGAATGCCGCGTTCGCGCAGGCGTTTGACGTTGTACCCTTCCGCCGCGTCGGAACCCTGCACCTTATAACCCAGATGATGCAGGATTTCAGCGATGCCGCTCATGCCAATGCCGCCGATGCCCACGAAATGGATGGGCCCGATGGCCAGCGGAATACGTGTTTTCTGGTGCAGGGGGGTAACGTTTTTACTCATCTTATGCGGCCTTACGATTCGAATTTTCCGGACTGTCGCCATTGTCGCCGTGATCGGCGGAAAGATCAATCAGGCTCACGGCAAGATCGGCCAGCCGCCCCGCGGCATTAAGGCGTGCAAGGCCTTTAGCGGCTTCAGCCGCCTTGGCCAGCGCGCCGGGAATCACGATTAAGGATTCCAGCCTTACCGCCAGCGCCTCGGGCGTGAAAGCCGCTTGCGGGATCAACCAGCCGGCGCCCGCCTCGGCCATGGTTTGGGCGTTGGCTTTCTGTTCATCGGCAATGGCATAGGGGTAGGGCACCAGAACGGCCGGGCGTCCGGCCATGCATAGTTCCGCCACGGTCGAGGCGCCGGAACGGCAGATCGCCAAATGGCATTGCGCCAGTCGTTCGGGGATATCGTGGAAGAAGGGAGCCATTTCTACGCGCAGGCCCAGGGCGTCATAAGCCATGCGTGCGGGCGCCATATCTTCCTTGCGGCATTGCTGGCTGATCATCAGGCGCTTGCGCAAAACTTCAGGCAGCAGCGCCACGGCCTTGGGAACCACATCGGCAAAAACCTGCGCGCCAAGGCTGCCGCCCATCACCAGCAGGCGCAAAGGATTAGCCTCGCTTGAAAACGGGTAGGGCTTGTCATGCAAAGCGCAAATGGCCGGACGCACGGGATTACCAGTAAGCGAGGCCTTGGCCGCCGCCGCGCCCTCCAGCCGTGAAACATGCGGAAAGGATGTGGCAATCAAACGCGCCAGCGGCGCCATCACCTTATTGGCACGGCCCAGCACCGCGTTTTGTTCATGCAGCATCACTGGAATGTTAAGCCGCGAGGCGGCAAACACCGTGGGCACGGAAGGATAACCGCCAAATCCAACCACCAGCGCGGGTTTCAACCGGCGCAGAAGGAAGAAAGCCTGCAGCGTGCCCATCGCCATTTCCAGCGCGCCGCGCGTTTTGCTGAGGAGCGATCCGCCCAGGCTGGCGGCGCGGATGCGCGTGACCGCCACATCCTTCAGATCATCACCAAACTTTCCGCCGCGCGGATCCGTCACCAGGCGCACCTGATAATTGCGCGCAATCAACTCACGTGCCAGGGCTTCCGAGGGAAAAATATGCCCGCCCGTGCCGCCCGCCGCAAGAATGATAAGAGGAGAGTTACTCATCGATCCGGTCCCGCATGTTTACGCGTCAAGGCCAGCAGCATACCCGCCGCGATGGAAAGCGAAAGCAGGGATGAACCGCCATAAGAAATAAACGGCAACGTCATGCCCTTGGTGGGCAATAAATGAAGCGCCGATCCCATATTAATAATGGCCTGCAGGCCGAATTCCACCAGCAGCCCCGCCACCGCCAGGAAGGCAAAGAAATTCGTCTCCTTGCCCAGGCGCCAGAAGCCGCGCAGCACGATAAAGGCGAACACCGCCACGATGACTAAACAAGCAATTAGACCGAATTCTTCACCTGCCACGGGAAAAATGAAATCGGTATGTGCATCGGGCAGCGACATTTTTACTTGTCCTTCACCGGGGCCCACACCCAGCCAGCCGCCGTTACGGAACGCCTCAAGCGAGCGCGAGATCTGGTACGTGTCACCGCTGTCGGGATTTAAAAAGCGATTGATACGGCTGGCCACGTGCGGCAACAACAGATAACCCAAACCAATTCCGCCCGCGCCCAGCGTTACCAGTCCGCCAATCAGCTTCAGCGGCGCGCCGGAAAGCAGAAGTTGCGCCAGAAACACCGCGGAGATCAGCACCGTCATGCCCATGTCGGGCTGCAGCAGCAGCACGATGGCGGTGATCACATAAAGCCCTGCCGCCAACCAGCGGCCCGGAAAATGAGGCGTTTCAAGGTCGCGCGAAAACAGCCGCGCGCAAAGAACGATAAAGGCGGGCTTAAGAAATTCGGAGGGTTGTATAGAAAGCCCCGGCAGATGCAGCCAGCGCCGCGCGCCTTTCACTTCCGCGCCGATATAAAGCGTAGCCACGACTAAAATAAAAGCCGTGACGAACAGCAGAAGCGCAACGAAACGGATTTGCCCGGGGTTAAGCAGCGACAACCCCACCATGATCAGAATGCCGATGAACAGCTCTAGCAAATGCCGTTCCACAAAATAAAAACCGCTTTGACCCAGATGCGCCGCGCCGGCCGGGCTGGCGGCCTGGATAAGGAACACGCCAAAAATCAGTAACAGGGCGATGCCGCCCAGTGTCCAGCGATCCACCGTCCACCACCAGCGGCCAAGAACAGATCGGTCGGAACGGGCAATCGGCATCAGGCGGCCCTTTCCTTGGGTTTTTCGGGAAGCGCGGCAACCAGTTGAACGAATTTTTCGCCGCGTTGCTCGTAATTTTTGAACTGGTCATAGGAAGCGCAGGCGGGGGAGAGCAGCACCACGGAATATTTGCCCTCGCTGGCCGCCATGGCCGCCGCTTCCTTCACGGCATGCTCCAGCGTGCCGCATTTGGTGTAAGCTGCTTTGCCTTCCAGCCAGGCGGCGAATTCATCGCTGGCCTTGCCGATTAAAAAAGCATGCCGGATGCGCGGCATGAAAGATTCTAAACCCTTCAACCCGCCTTCTTTCGGCTTGCCGCCCAGAATCCAATAGATGTTTTCATAACAGGCCAGTGCCTTGCCGGCGGCGTCGGCATTGGTGGCCTTGCTGTCGTTGATAAAGCGTACCTCGCGCATCGTGCGCACCAGTTGCTGGCGATGCGCTAGGCCCGGATAGGTGAAAAGCGCCTGCTGAATGGCCTCAACATCGATCCCCATGGCGCGGCTCACGGCAAAAGCCGCGGCGGCATTCTGGGCGTTATGCGTGCCGGGCAGGGTTTTCATGCCCTCGATGGAAAAAAGTTTTTTTCCATCGGCATGCAGATGGCTGTTCACGGCGCTTACGCCTTTTTCCAGCACGTGTTCGGCGCTGATGGGGATGACCTGACCATTGCTGGACTTCACCAGTTCAGCGGCCACCTGCCGGCTTTCCTCATCATCCACGCCGATGACGCAAATCCGTTTTTTGTTTGCATGTTTGAACAGGTTTTTTTTGGCCTTCACGTAGCCGGCCATGTCGCCATGCCGGTCAAGGTGATCGGGCGTGATGTTTAGCCACACCACCGCATCAAAATCCGCCGAGGGGGTAAGCTCGCACTGGAAAGACGACATCTCGATCACATAGAAACCGTTGCTGGGCAGCGTGTTGAAGGAAAGCGCCGGAATGCCCAGGTTGCCGCCGGCTTCCACCCTTCGTCCGGCCGTTCCCAAAATATGCGCGATCAGCGCCGTGGTGGTGGATTTGCCGTTGGTGCCCGTCACGGCAATCAGGCGCGGACGGGCGGCAGGATCAAGACAGCGGAACAGCAACTCAATATCGCCGATAATTTCTATCAAACGCTTCCTGGCCATCGCCACGGCCGGATGCGGCGCAGGCAACGTGTGCGGAATGCCGGGAGAAAGAATAAGGAGGTCGATTTTTTTCCAGTCGGCCTTGGTCAAATCTTCTGCGGAAAATCCCAGCCTGGTGGCCTGCATGCGCGCTTCCATGCTGTCGTCCCAGGCCAGCACGCGCGCGCCGGAAAGCTTAAGCGCGGCCAGCGTCGCCAGCCCCGATTTGCCAAGCCCCAGCACGGCATAGGTTTTTCCCAGAAGGTTCTTGCATTCGATCATCGTAATTTCAGCGTGGCCAATCCGGCGAGGGCAAAGATGAAAGCGATAATCCAAAAGCGTATCACGACGGTGGATTCCGACCAACCCAGTTTTTCAAAATGATGGTGCAGCGGCGCCATTTTAAACACGCGTTTGCCGGTCAATTTGAACGAGGCCACCTGAATCATCACCGACAGCGTTTCCACCACGAACAATCCGCCGATGATGGCCAGAACAATTTCATGCCGGTCGATCACCGCGATGGTGCCAAGGGCGCTGCCCAGCGCCAGCGATCCGGTGTCGCCCATGAACACGGCAGCGGGCGGCGCGTTGAACCAGAGAAAGCCAAGACACGCGCCCACCAGGCTGCCGCCCAGCACGGCCAGTTCTCCGGCGCCGACGACGTGATGGATCTGCAGGTAATTGGCGAAGACCACGTTGCCCGCCAGATAGGAAATAATGCCGAAGCATATCGCAGTAAGGATCACGGGAACGCTGGCCAGCCCGTCTAGCCCGTCGGTCAGGTTCACGGCGTTGGCCGCGCCCACGATCACCAGCATGGCGAACAGGCTGAACAGCCCCCAGCCCAGATGCAGCAGGAAATCTTTCAGGAAGGGCAGGGCCAGCGCGCCCTGAAGTTGCGGATGGGAAAGGGCCGTGATCCCCAGCGCGGCCAGCACGGCAATGGCGGCCTGCATGGCCAGGCGCACGCGTCCCGAAATACCCTTGGTATTGCGATGAGTCAGCTTCAGGTAATCGTCGAAAAAGCCGATCAGTCCAAAGCCCAGCATTACGCCCAGCACGATCCATACATAGCCGTTGGTCAAATCGGCCCACAGCAGCGTGCTGATGAAAAAGGGAATAAGAATAATCAGCCCGCCCATGGTGGGCGTGCCCTTTTTGCTGAAATGCGTTTCCGGGCCGTCGCTGCGAATAGGCTGGCCTTCGCCCTGTTTGCTTTTCAGCCAGCGGATCAGTTTTGGCCCCAGCCAGAACGCCAGCAGCAGCGTGGTCAACGTGGCGCAGCCGGTGCGGAAGCTGATGTAGCGGAACAGATTGAAAAGGATAAACTGCTTGGCGAAGGGGGAAAAGATCAGATAAAGCATTCGAAGAGCCTCTTAACGGGTAGCGGAAGATTTGGAAGGAACCAAAACCGGCTGCAGCGCCAGCAGTGCTTGAACCACTTTTTCCATCATCATGCTGTGCGAACCTTTCACGGTAACGATATCTCCATCCCTTATTTCTGCAGCTACCTGGGAAGCAAGCTCACCACTGGTCAGCGCCCAGCCATGGCACAGGCCTTCAGGCAGGGCTTCTTTAAGATAGCGCATCAGCTCGCCGCAGGCATACACCCGCCCAACGCCCGAATTTAAAATGGGACGGGCCAAACCCGCATGAATTTCAGAGGCCTTATCGCCCAGCTCTTTCATATCCCCCAGGACAAGGACGCGGCTTCCGCCGCGCGCGGGCTGGCGCGCGGCAAGGACCTTGATCGCGGCCTCCATCGCCACCGGGCTGGCGTTATAGCTTTCATCGACCAGGGTGAAATGCCCGCCCGGGAATTCCACTTGCCGCGCGCCACCGCGCCCTTCCGCCAGCGCCAGTTTTTCAAACGTCTTGGCGGCTTTGGCTAAATCAGCCCCGGCCAGTCCCGCGCAAAGCAGCACAGCGAGGGAGTTCATCACCCAATGTTCACCCGGCACGCCTATATAATAAGAGAGCGGTTGGCCCAGAACACGGGCGCGGACGCGTGAGCCTTCGGCTTCCAGCGAAAATTCCTCCAGCTGCGCTTCAAAACCTGCGCCACGGCCGAAGCGGGCAATGTTCTTCACGCCTACTTGCGCGGCAGCCTGGCGCATGACTTCATAATAAGTATCGTCGCCGTTCAAAACAGCGGTGCCGCCGGGTTCTAGCCCCTGGAAAATCTCGGATTTGGCGCGGGCGATATCCTCGAGCGAGGCGAAATGCGCCGCATGCACATTGGCGATGCCGGTAATCAGGGCAATATGCGGCCGCGCCAGCTTGGAAAGCGGCGCCAACTCGCCCGCATGGTTCATGCCCATTTCAAAAACGCCGTAAACGGCATCCGGGGGCAGCAGCGCCAGGCTCCAAGGCACGCCCCATTGATTGTTATAGCTGGCCGCTGAAGCAAAGCTTGGCGCTTGCGCCGACAAAACTTGCCGCAGCGCTTCCTTGCATCCCGTTTTGCCGACCGAGCCGGTGACGGCGATGATTTTTGCCGAAGCGCGCGCGCGCCCGGCTTTGCCTAAATCCTGCAGGGCATAAAAGGTATTGGCCACCAGCACCAGTTTTTCGGGCGGGCATTTGGCGGGCATGTGGCTGACGACTGCGCCTACCGCGCCTTTGTTAAAAGCTTCGGCGACAAAATCATGCGCGTCATGGTTGGGGCCCTTCAGGGCGATAAATAAATCGCCCGGCTTCAATTGGCGGCTGTCGGTAGAAATGCGCGCCGCTTCCCATTTGCCCACGCAGGTGCCCGAGGTGGCGGCGGCAATGGCGCCCGAGGTCCATAAAGCTTTAGGGTCAATCGGCATATAGCACACGAGGTTCTGTTTGTGAAAAAACCCTGGGATGCCAGGAAGCGAGCGATGCTGTGGTAGGCCCCACAGCGAGCGAAGCTGACGCCGCAGACCGGGGTTTTTTCACAAACCCCTTTGGGGCGCGGTAAAATTGCCGCCCGGCGTCTTCAGAAAGCTTGTCCGTAGGCACCGCTACGACCGGTGCTTTCTTCATAGCCGGATCGGCGATTTTACCAGCGCAGGACCCGTGCGGTATATGCCGATTGACCCTCATCATGCCGCCCTCGACCGCATCAAACGCCGCGCCACTTCGGCATCGTCGAAGGGCAGGGTTTTGTTGCCAACGATTTGGCCCGGCTCATGTCCCTTACCGGCAATCACCAGTGTATCGCCTGGCTTCAGTTGGGCGATGCCATAGGCGATGGCTTCTTCCCGACCGCCAATTTCTAATCCGCCGGGGCAGGCTTTCATGATCTCACGGCGGATCGCGGCGGGGTCTTCCATGCGCGGGTTGTCGTCGGTAACAATCACGAGGTCGGCCAAACGCGCGGCGATTTCACCCATCATCGGGCGTTTGCCCGCATCGCGCCCGCCGCCGCAGCCAAAAAGCGCAATCAGCCTGCCGCGCGTGGAGGCGCGCAACGCGCGCAACACGTTTTCCAGCGCGTCGGGCTTGTGCGCGTAATCCACATAGATGCGCGCGCCGTTGAAATCGCCCATGGATTCCATGCGTCCGCGCACGCCGGAAAGCCGGGGGAGCGCGGTGATGATTTTTTGCGCGTCTTCACCACCGGCCAGAACGATCGCCGCGGCGCATACCACATTCATCCCCTGAAACGCGCCCACTAGGGGCACCGGGACAGAAGACTTTTTGCCTTGAACGGACATTTGCAGAACTTGCCCCTGGGCATCTTCCTTCGAGGAAAGCAGGCACAGATCGGCATCCTTCGTGCCGAAAGAAACCATCCTTACGCCGCGCGCGCGCAGAATTCCGGCCAGCATTTCATATTCCGGAATATCTTTATTCAGCACAGCGATGCCGTCTTTGCTCAGTAATTCGCTGAACAGGCGTTGCTTGGTTTTGAAATAGGTGCCCATGTCTTTGTGATAATCCAGATGATCACGGCTTAAATTCGTGAAGGCGGCATAGCGAATGCTCAACCCATCCAGCCGGTACTGGTCCAGCCCATGGCTGGAAGCTTCAATCGCCACGCGATCCATGCCCTTGTCTTTGACCAGCATCTGCAGGTCCTGGTGCAGGCTGATGCAGTCGGGCGTGGTGAGGGAGCCGTAACGCTCAATCCCGTCGCCGATAATTCCCAGCGTGCCGATGGCGGCGGCCCTATGCCCCAGCGCCTGCCAAATCTGCCGCGTGAACTGCACGACCGATGTTTTTCCGCTGGTGCCGGTAATGGCGGCGAT
>JACQAB010000047.1 GCA_016195205.1 Pseudomonadota bacterium | reverse complement strand
TATCTGGCCCCGCAACCGGATGCGAAGCCGTTTACTTCAGTTGGGGCGAAGGTGAAAGCAGGCGACACCCTGGCCATTATCGAGGCGATGAAAGTCATGAATCCCATCAAGGCGCCCAAGGGTGGCACAGTGGCGGAAATTCTGGTTCAAAGCGGCCAGCCGGTGGAATTCGGCCAGTCTTTGATCGTGATCGAGTAACGGCACGCACGTGTTCGAAAAAATCCTCATAGCCAATCGTGGCGAGATTGCCCTTCGCATCCATCGGGCCTGCAAGGAAATGGGCGTTGCCACGGTGGCCGTGCATTCCACGGCCGATGCCGATGCCATGCATGTGCGTCTGGCCGATGAAAGCGTATGCATCGGCCCGCCTTCGGCGAAAGAATCTTATCTGAACATTCCGGCCATTCTTACCGCAGCCTCGGTGACGGGGGCCGATGCCATTCATCCCGGCATCGGCTTCATGGCCGAAAACGCCCATTTTGCCGAGCTGGTAAGCGAGCACGGCTTCACCTTCATCGGCCCCGCGCCCGAGCATATTCGCATCATGGGCGACAAGGTCACGGCCAAGCGCACGATGAAGGAGCATGGAATTCCCACCGTGCCCGGTTCTGACGGCACGGTGCCCAGCCTTGATTTCGGCAAGGCGCTGGCGCGCAAAATCGGCTATCCGGTGCTGATCAAGGCCGCGGCGGGCGGCGGCGGCAAGGGCATGAAGGTCGCCCGCGATGAAAAAGGCTTTGAAGAGGCGTGGACGCTGGCACGCGCCGAAGCCAAGGCGGCGTTCGGCAACGATGAAATGTATATCGAAAAATATCTGGATCATCCACGCCACATCGAGATCCAGCTTCTTGGCGATTATCACGGCAATTGCGTGCATTTCGGCGAGCGCGACTGCTCCATCCAGCGCCGCCACCAGAAGGTGATTGAGGAAGCCCCTTCGCCCGCGTTGAACGCCAGGGAACGCGACAAGATGGGTGGACTTTCCGCCAAAGTGGCCTCGGAAATTGGCTATCACGGCGTGGGGACGATGGAATTCCTGTACCAGGACGGCGAATTCTATTTCATTGAAATGAACACCCGCCTGCAGGTGGAGCACACCGTTACGGAAATGATCACCGGCATCGACCTGGTGCGCGAACAGATCCGCGTGGCCTCAAAAGCGCCGCTGGGCTATACCCAGAAAGACATTACGTTCGAAGGCCACGCCATTGAATGCCGCATCAACGCTGAAAATCCCAACACTTTCGTGCCCTCGCCCGGGAAGATTGAGAATTACCATGCCCCCGGGGGCCTCGGCGTGCGTGTGGACAGCGCCATTTACGACGGCTATGTGATCCCACCCTATTACGACAGCCTGATCGCCAAGCTGGTGGTGCAGGGCAAAAGCCGGAACGAGGCCTTGCTGCGCCTGCGCCGTTCCCTGGGTGAATTCGTGATCGGCGGGGTGGAAACCCTGCTGCCGCTGCATGAAAAAATCATCAACCAGCCCGATTTCATCAACGGCGATTACGATATTCACTGGCTGGAAAAAATGATGGAAGAAACGCCCAAGAAAAACGGCAAGGCCGTGGCCGGGGCGGAGTGATTAAACTACGTCTGGATATGCTGCCACTCTGGGAAGAGGGGCGGCTTTAGGCCGTGCGACAGTTACAAATGTACCGTCAGGCATCGGTCGGATGAACCGATCTTGTTTGTATAAAGGTCTAGTCTCTTCAGTCGCCCCCCACATTCCGGATGGAAGCTCAAAGGTTTCGCGATAAAGACCTTGTAGGTCATTGGCAGCAATGTCATGACGGGCAAGGAATTGTTTATCAATGTCTCCCATATCTTTTAATTCTATAATGGAACCATCATTTGGCGAGTTGGTGATGGCGTAAAATGTCTTCGAATGATTTATGGAAGGGCTTGTTTCTCTAAGTTTTATTTTAAGAATTTGATGATGCGGAGGAAGATCCTCTGGCAGATCCAGTATTTCGTTTTCATGTTGCTCAGTTAAAAGATCCGTTGCCATTTTATCGGGAATGGAAATAGTAACTTCTTCACGGTCTAAGGAAAACCTCCCCGTGCCATTTCTAATATATTCCACTTGCAATTCGTATTTTGCCATGAGCATCTCCTTTGCGAACAAATAAAACTTACAATATCACGTACTATTTGCAAGAAAGCTTTTGCTGCTTTAAACAAGGGCTATGAAAGCCGAAATCGCAACATCTGTCGAAGACATCAAGCGGGCTCTTGGCCTGCTAAGGAGGCATCTTTGACTGGGACAAAGCCAACAAACGCCTAACCGAACTGGACCGGCAGGCGGAAGACTCCAAATTGTGGGATGACCCCAAGGCCGCGCAAAAATTGATGAAAGAGCGCACGCATCTGCAAAACGCGATTGCGCGCGTGCATAAGTTTGAAAACGACATGAACGACCAGATCGGCCTCATTGAAATGGCCGAGGCTGAGGGCGATGCCGGCATTCAAAAAGACGCCGAGAAAACTCTTCTTGGAATGGCCAAACAGGCCGCGCAGCTTGAGTTGGAAAGCCTGCTGTCGGGCGAGGCCGACGCGAACGACTGCTATCTGGAAGTAAATGCCGGCGCCGGCGGCACCGAGGCGCAGGATTGGGCGCAAATGCTGTTCCGCATGTACAGCCGCTGGGCCGAGCAGCACGGCTATAAAATCAGCCTGCTCGATGAATCCCGCGGCGAGGCGGCAGGCATCAAGTCGTCCACCATCGAAATTCAGGGCGAAAATGCCTATGGTTGGCTGAAAACCGAAAGCGGCGTGCATCGGCTGGTGCGCATCAGCCCGTATGATGCCAATGCGCGGCGGCATACCAGCTTTGCCTCGGTGTCGGTGATGCCCGCGGTGGATGACGACATCGACATCCAGATCGTGGAAAAAGATTTAAAAATTGAAACCATGCGCGCGGGTGGGGCGGGCGGCCAGCATGTGAATAAGACCGAAAGCGCCATCCGCATTACGCATATTCCCACCGGCATTGTGGTGGCCTGCCAGCAGGAACGCTCGCAGGTGCAGAACCGCGCCAAGGCCATGGAGATGCTGAAAGCGCGCTTGTATGAGCGCGAGCTGCGCAAGCGCGAGGAAGCCTCGGCCGAAATTGAGGCCGGAAAAACCGACATCGGCTTTGGGCATCAAATCCGCTCTTACGTGCTGCATCCCTACCAGATGGTGAAAGATGTCCGCACCGGGGTGGAAACCAGCGCCACCCAGGCGGTGCTGGACGGCGATTTAGATGCATTTTTACAGGCCTCGCTGGCCCACCGGCTGAAGGGACAGGGGGAGAACCAAAAATAAGCGGACATCCTCGCGTAAGCGGGGATCCAGTTTTATTTTGGTTAGAATAAACAAACTGGGTCCCCGCTTTC
>JACQAB010000046.1 GCA_016195205.1 Pseudomonadota bacterium | reverse complement strand
GTGTACAGATAAAAACCTGGCGGGAATTTCACCAAAAAGCCCAGCGTTACGCCCGCGGCAATCAGCGCCATGGCCAGAATGGCGGCTTCTTTTTGCAGGGCGCCGCCGGCAGCCAGCAGGCGAAAGCGCTTTTTAGGGTGCTGGCGATCGGATTCAATGTCGCGCAGGTCGTTGAAAATATAAGCGGCGCTGGAAAGCAGGCAGAAAATCACCACCGCCACGCCGATTTTCGCGGCCGAGGCCATGTCGAACAGTTCCAGCCCGAAAAACAGCGGCGCGGCAACGAAAGCGTTTTTGACCCATTGCTTGGGGCGCAGAAGCGGCATCAGGTGAAGCATCAGGCGGCCTTTTTTCTGGTTTGCAGGAAATGCTCGGCGTTGCGGAAGGCAAGAGCCATCACCGTGGCTTGCGGATTCACGCCGGGGGCTTCGGGAATCTGGCTGGCATCGGCAATCGTCACGTTCGAGGCGCCGCGCAGCTGCCCGTAAGAGCTGGTGGCAGTGATCGCCGCGTTCTCACCGGGCGGGCAGGAACTGAAAAGATGCACGCTCATCAAATGGGCCTGGCCTTCCTGCAATCCGCGTTCGCCAAAATGGCGGGCCTGGGCCGGATCGCTCCAGCCCGTGTGGCCGCGCAGCGAAGGGTAGACTTTTTTCGCCCCCGCCGCAAACAGCGCCTGGGCCAGTCGACCCGCGCTCATGGCCAGATTAGCGCGGTCTTCGGGTGTAAGGCGGTAGCGCACCACTGGATCAGGCAGGAACGGCAGGGCATGCACCGAGCCGCGTCCTTCGGCCCGCGCCATGGCGTAATACATGGCGGCGTTTTTCATGTCGAACAGATGCATGCCGCGCGCTTCCCAGCTTTCGGCCAGGGCCATGCCGTAAAAGGCGGGCATGAACACCGATCCGCCCAAACGCTGGTCGGGCATGAATTGCGTGACGGCGCAAAGCGGCAGGCGCGATTGCTGCGCGTTTACTTCACGGTTGAAAAAGGCCAGACATTTAATGGTGGGATGCATGCGCAGGCTGGAGCCGATTTGCGCCGCGCGAAAACCGCTTTGGCGCAGCAGGAAGGGCGTGTAAATCGCCCCGGCGCACAGAAACACATGTTTAACTTGGATGGCCTCGCGTGTTTTTCCGTGCATAACGTGGACGCGGGTGACATGCTTGCCTTTGGTTTCCAGGCGCAGCGCGCGGCAGCCTGAAAGAATGCGCAGCCCGCGTGTTTTTGCCGCGGGCAGCAGGGCGTTTTTCGCGGAAAGTTTTTTTTGCGAAACATAAGCCAGGCTGCCGCCGTGCGGGCCATTCACGCTAAGCTGCGCTTGATCCAGCGTGCTGACTTTCCAGCCCATGGCCTCGCCGCCGCGGCGCAGGATGCCGGAATCTTCTGCAAAATCATCCGTGCCTTCCGAAACTTTCACCGCCGTGGTGGCGCGATCGTAATAAGGGGCAAGGCTATGGGCGTTGAAATCAACGATGCGGTATTTTTTGGCCCAGGCTTCCAGTAATTCTGCCGGAGTGCGCTGGAAAATGCCGCTGTTAATCTCGGTCCCCCCACCTAGGCACCGCCCTTCGGCGTAGCTGATGGGCGTGGGGCCCAGCGCCATGGTCAACCCGCCCGCGCGCCACAGCCGGGGCAGGGCCTCATGCGCGGTGGAAAGGGTTTCACCGGCTTTCAACTCGGGGCCTTCTTCAATCATCAGCACGTCAAGCCCGGCGCGAGTTAAAACATCGGCCACACAGGCCCCGCCCGCGCCCGAACCGATGATAAGAACGTCGCATTCCATCTTCATGCGGCCAGCGCTTTCACAACTTCAAGCCGCTCTTCCCAGGCCAGCAGGGAAAGCGAGCGGTAAAGCCGGATCAGGGTGGCGGGAATGTTGCCGAATTTTTCAAAGCGCCGCAGCGCGGCGCGCATGGAATCCGCCTCGGGCTTGCCGGTGGCAAAACCTTTCACCCGCAGCAGCAGCCAGAACAGCAGCGCGGTTTCGGCCACGCGCACCCCCATGCGCAGATGCCAGGGGGATAGGGCGATGGTGTCTTTCACAAAGCCCGCAATCTCATCCACGCCTTTCGCCGTCAGGGCGGGCGAGGGGGGAAGCAGCGCGGCCACGATCATGCAATAAATTTTCATGACGCAAAATCCCGCAGCCATTTCAAAATGCCTTGCGGCACGATGCTTTTATGGAACGAGCCGCCTTCCTGCCCGGCTTCCTTTTCATGCGCCAGGAACCATTGATAGGCCTCGATCAGCATTTCCTGGTTGCCGTATTTGGGTTTCCAGCCCAGCGCCTGCGTCACCGGCGCGGAGTCAAAATAATAAGGCTTGTGATAGGTCAGGTAATGCCAGGGGCTGAGCGGAGAAAGCCCCAGCCTGTCCAGAACCGTGAGCGCGGCGATGGCCGGCGCGGTGGGCAGGCCCTGAACGCGTGATTTTGAACCGGCGGATTTAATCAGCGCGCCCAGATCTTCGCGCAGCGTGCCAAAGCGGTCCGTTCCCACGTTATAAAGTCCCGGCTTTTTCTGCAGGCAGGCCAGAATGCTGACATCGGCCAGGTCATCGGCATGCACGAACTGAAATAAATGATTGCCCGTGCCGATCAGGAGCACCGGCGCGCCGTGTTTGATCCAGTCGAACAGGATTTGAAAAATGCCAAGCCGCCCCGGGCCAATAATCGTGCGCGGGCGGATGCAGCAGGTAGGCAATGTGCCCTCGGTATGGGCTTTTTGCACCAGAATGTCGGCCTCGCGCTTGGCGCGGCCATAGATTTCCACCGGCTTCAGCGGCGTGGCATTGGTGATCGGCATTTTGCCGGGCGAGCCGAAAATGGCGCTGGACGACATATGCGAAAACATTTTTACCTTGGCTGCCGCAGCGGCACGCAGCACATTGGCCGTGCCTTCCACATTCACTTTCCAATAATTTTTTCCGGCCTTGGCCAGCGGCACGGCGGCGGCGTTATGATGCACGTAATCCACACCGCGCATGGCGCGCATGACGCTTTCGGCATCATTGATGTCGGCCCGAACGAATTCGGCGGTGGGGGTAAGGTCTTCCGCCTTCCACAGATCCAGCACGCGCACGGCCTCTCCGCGCGCGGCAAGGCGCCACGCGATGTTCGAGCCCACAAATCCGGACCCGCCGGTGATGAGGTGCAGGGGCATGCGGGTATTAGGGCTTTATCCAAAAGGGAAAGCAAACCCCTAAAATTAACCTTGAAAAGAGGATAGCTTTTTTGCCACTAATGGCGCTATAGAAGGGCGAAACATTCGTGGCGAAGCATTCAAACAATATCGGCGTTTCGATCGTGGCGGGGGTGAACCCCGGATACGAAGGCGGCCGTTTCGCTATTCATGAGCCCGCGTCGGCGGCGGAGCATGTTCGCAAAATCGCCGGAGAACTTGGCATCGAGGGTGAAATTTTTCCCGGGCTCTGCCTTTATCAGAAGGATCGTGGCTGCCCGGCGGGCGGTGAGCCTGCAGGAATTCTTTTTACAATCGCCTTTGCCGATGCGCTGAACGCATTTGATGCTCTGCGAAGAAGGCTGGGGCAGGAATTTATGTCGGTCATTACGCCGCCCAGCCATGGCGTGCCTACCCGGGGGGTTATTATCGATTTTGGCGAGGGTGATCTAAAAGATATCGCTTTGAGGTGGCAGGAAGCTGCGGCCGGCATGCTTCCAAAGCTGGGCTTTCATCTTTCCGGTGCGGTGTTCGAAGCCGGGGGGAAAATTTGTGGACAGGCAGAAGCCAATCCGGCCCGTATTAAAGATTTGAAGGCGTGGACAAAAGCTTCCCGAGGATTAATCCAAGTGATCAAACCCGGGGTAAGGCCTGTTTTTCGCAGGGTGGGATACCATACGTTGAGAGATGGATAAAACCCGGGTTTACGCCGGAACGGCCTTTGCTATGATCCGCCCGGCATGTCTGATGAAATCAAAAACTCGGCCAGGAAAATCTCCTGGATCAAGCAACGGGGTTACCGGCTGCTGGACTTGGTCGTTGTCCTGCTGGTTTGTTTTTTCGCCACTATCGCCTGGCAACTGGTACAGCGGCCTGATCCGCTGAATTTGGTTTTGCTATGCGTGGTGGGTTATGTGGCCGGGCGAATTATTTACGAACTAGCCTTCAACCGCACCCAGGTGCCCACGTTGCTGTCGGGTTTTTTCGAGCGGCGGAAAATTATTGAGCTTCTGAAGAAAGACGCCGAAGCGCGCGGCGGAGCATCTTACACCATGATCGATCTGGGTTCGGGCCGGGGCGAGCTGACCCGCCAGATCGCCCGCGCCTTGCCGCAGGCGCGCGTGATCGGCCTGGAAATCGTGCCTTTTGCCTATCTGCAATCGCGGTTTTTCCAACGGTTGTTTGGGCTGAAAAACCTTGAATACCAGAAGCGCGATTTTCTGTCTTACGATTGCTCGGCCGCGGATGCGGTGATGCTTTATTTAAACGCCCGTCTGGCGCAGGAAGTGGGCGAAAAACTGTGCCGCGAATTGAAGCCCGGCGCGCTGGTGATCAGCAATTCTTTTCCTTTGAAAGGCGCCTGGCAGCCGGCGGAAATCATCGCCGTGCATTCGCCGTTCAAAGTGGAGTTGTTTGTTTATCGCAGATGAAGAAAGTCAGGACAGGCGATGCTTGATAAGGTTAAAAGCGCGGCGCAGCAGGTTGGCCTCTGGCTTAAAAAGCCCGAGCGGCTGCTGGATTTAACCGGAATTCTTCTGGCCGCTTATCTGGTTTACGTGACCTGGAGCTTCATGGGCCCGCTGGATTTGCTGCATGTCATCCTGGCGGGCATTTTTATCTTCAGCGCCTTGAAGATTGTCTACGAGCTTACGGTTAACCGCATCAACGTGCCCACGCTGGCTTCCGGCTTTTTCGAGCGCCGGAAAATGGTGGAAATCGTTCAACGTCATGCGCCGCGCACCCTGATTGATCTGGGCTCGGGCCGGGGCGAGCTAACGCGGCATATCGCCCGCGCTCTGCCGCAGGCGCAGGTGATGGGCATAGAAAACCGCCTTTTTCCCTATCTTCAGGCGAAAGTCTATCAGCGCTTGTTCGGCCCCAAAAATCTTGAATACCGGCAGGATGATTTTTTCTCTTACGATTGTTCGGCCGCGGATGCGGTGGTGCTGTATTTAAATACGAAAGTGGCTGAACGTGCGGGCGAAAAACTGCGGCGCGAATTGAAGCCAGGCACTTTGGTTGTTTCCAACCGATTTGCATTGGGCGGGGATTGGGCTCCTGCCGAAATCCTGCAGATGCTGTTCAAGGCGAAGTTGTTCGTTTATTATCAGAACCCTAAGGTGTTCGCGGATTAATCCCCTGGCTGGTGAAGGCGTGATAGCCCACCATGAAGACGAAAAGACCAATGGCCAGCAGCGGATGACCGAACCATCCCGCCAGGGCGGCCACGCCATACGATAAAACCCCCATCACCGGGCGCACCAGTTGCGCGGCCATGATATCGGGTTTGGTTTTGGGACTGATTAAATAGCGATGCCGATTCAGATAGGGGAAAATGGGCAGCCACGCCGCCGACATCAGTCCGGCGATCAAGGCATAGAGCACCACTGCGGCGCGCTGGTCATCCAGGGTGCCCGAGCGGAACGCATCGGCCATCACGCCGGTGGGGAAGGGGATGAGCGATGTCATGCCGAGGCCGCCCAGGTTGATGCAGTTCAACGGCAAATCCACCTTGTGAATTTGCTTGAACAGCGCGTGGTGGTTCAGCCAGATGATGCCCACGTAGAGAAACGCCAGCGCATAGGAAAGGTATGACGGCCAGGCTTCCAGCAATTCCACCGCCAGCTTGCCGGGGATAATGGAAGGCCGGTGAATTTCCAGAACCAGCAGCGTGATAATGATGGCGAACACGCCATCGCTGAAGGCTTCAACGCGGCTGGTTTCACTAAGCAGGGGTTCTTTATCGGGGGAGGGGGGCATGGGTTAGGCGCAATAGGAGGGCAGATAACAAAGGTAAATACCGCAAAATCCATGATAAATAAAGGATAAGAAATGTTTTTACTTTCGTGAATAGGGGCTAATTTAACCGTCAAAGCATACCAAGGAGTTATAAAATGACTGACGCACCCGTTTATTCAGAAGCCATAGTTGCCGAGCAGCAGAAGCACCCTTTTGCGCAGCAGTACTGTAACCTGCCCCCGAGATGCATCGCGTTCCGGATTGCATCTGGTAGAAAAACTGGAAATTGATCCTGCCTCTTCCGTTGCAAATGAAGGGAAGACAAGAGTATTTCCAGGCGTTCTGCGCGTTATCTTTGTTCCCGAGGCGACCGTAACGGCGCGTGTCTATGCCCGGCAGCAGATACAGGCGCATCTGCCCGTCACGATTCATCCCCGGGAAGAAGACATTATGTCCGCTTTCACGCCGAACGATGGCGTGGTGACCCATGAATTATTGGGAAAATTCCTTGAAAGATTATATGCCGCCAGCGCGCTGACCGAAGGCGATGTGAAAATAGCCTCACAAACCTTTGGCATTCAATCGCCTAAGCTGTCGCCTAGGGTAAATGTGGACGTTGCATCACTGTATGACCCGCGTAGGCTTGTGGATGCGGCCGCGGCAGCAAGAATGGTTGCCGGCCTATTCCGCCCGCAACGGATAGGATTCTAAAATGCCTTATTCATCTCTCCGCGAGGAAGGGTGGCACAGGATGCGCCCGCCGTCTTCGCCCGGGGTGAAGGTATAGTTGAAGCGCGCGGGAAGCCTTGCGGCGCGCCGCAAAACATTCAAATCTGCATTACCGCCCTTAAAAGATACCAAACAACGCTCACCCCGGCGCAAGAGGCCAGCGTTACCATCATCCCCGCCTTGAAACGGAAAATCATCAGTAGCGCGGCCAGAATAAAGATACACGCGGCAAGGCTGAATGAGGCAAGGTCAGGCACCGGTAGGGTAAGGACGCCCCATAGCGTTTGGTCGTTCACCACTCCAAACAGCACATGTAGGGCGAACCATACGGCAAGGTTCAGGATCACACCAACCACCGCAGCCGTGATGGCCGCCAAAGCCGTGCTCAATGCCTTGTTACTGCGCAGAACTTCGATGTGAGGCGCGCCGAGAAAAATCCAAATAAAGCAGGGAACGAAAGTCACCCATGTGGTGAGTAACCCGCCCAAGGTTCCGGCCAGCATCGGGGCAAACCCGCTTGCGTTGCGGAACGCCGCCATGAAGCCCACGAACTGCGTGACCATGATAAGCGGCCCCGGCGTGGTTTCGGCCATGCCCAGCCCGTCCAGCATTTCGCCGGGGCGCAGCCAGCCGTAATGCTGCACGGCTTCCTGCGCGACATAAGCCAGCACGGCATAGGCTCCGCCAAACGTAACCACCGCCATCTTGCTGAAAAACACGGCAGTGTCGGTAAACACATCGTGTGGGCCAAGCATGAGCCACAGCGTCGCCACCGGGCCAAGCCAGAGCGGAAAGCCGATGGCCGCAATAATCAGTGTGCGCGTCCATGAGGGCTTGGCGTGAGCAGGCGTGTCCAAGCCAAGGGCGCTGTCGGCATCGGCAACCGTTTTATCAAAAGATTTGTGGGAATTGCCCTCAACCAGAAAATCTTTAAGGCCCACACGGCCACCTATATATCCCAACAAGCCTGCCGCGATGATGATGTATGGAAAGGCAATCTTGAAAAAGAAAATCGCCACGAAAGCCGTGGCAGCTATGGCAAGCATGACGCGGTTCTTGAGCGCCCGCCGCCCGATACGCAGCACCGCTTCTAGCACGATAGCCAGCACCGCGGCCTTGAGGCCGAAGAACAATGCCTGAATGATACCGACATTTCCGTAAACCGCGTAAATCCAGCTTAGGCCCATAAGGGCGAGTGCGCCCGGCAATACGAAAAGCAGTCCTGCTGTTAATCCGCCCTTGGTTCTGTGCAAAAGCCAGCCGATATAAACGGCAAGCTGCTGCGCCTCCGGCCCCGGC
>JACQAB010000045.1 GCA_016195205.1 Pseudomonadota bacterium | reverse complement strand
GGAGACTTTGTTCCGAGACATGTCAGGCCCGGAGAGGAGATAGGGTTTAGAACGGTGCCAGAAGTGCCGGGAGTATCATAGGAGTGAAAGATGAAGTTGAACGAGATCAGAGATAACAAGGGCGCGCGCCGCAAGCTGATGGAAGTCGGCCGCGGCATCGGTTCCGGCAAGGGTAAAACCTGCGGCCGTGGCGTGAAGGGCCAGAAGGCCCGCACCGGCGTGCGCCTGAAGGGCTTCGAAGGCGGACAGATGCCCATCTACCGCCGCATGCCCAAGCGTGGCTTCAACAACATTTTCGCGGTTGAGCATGTGGTCATCAATGTGGGCCGCCTGCAGCGCGCGTTGGATGAAAAACGCCTGAACGCCGCCGAACCCATCACCGAAGAAATTCTGGTGGCCAAGGGCCTGGTGGCGCGCGCCGACGGCGGCGTGCATCTGCTGGCCAAGGGCGAGTTGAAAACCAGGGTGAACGTGATTGTCACCCGCGCCTCCAAGGCGGCGATCGCCGCGGTGGAAAAAGCCGGCGGCACCGTGAAGGTCGCCAACAGCGGCGAAAAGAAAGCGGCTTAAAGCCTAAGGCCTGTAATGGCGGTCCTGTTCCGGCCGCTTGGATGAATCCTTATCGTTAAGAGGCCCCGAAGCCGCCGCCGGTTTTTCGGGCGCGCGCTGGGCCCTTTCGGCACGCACCTGTTCGTCTATCTGGTTTCTGCGAATGTCCTGAGCGAGAGCATCGATTTCCCACCAGGCGCGAGCATGAACGGTTTGGCCGTTTGGGGCCGGGCCGGGCGTGTTTATGCCTGAAGCGCGTACAGCTTCGACGACGGCATCGTCCAGAGGTTTTCTAGTTTCATTGACCCGGTCAGTAAGATTTTTGAATTCGAAACCGATTTGGCTCAATGTCGCAAGGCGCTCGGGTGTAGGATCAAGTTCAAGCTTCTTTACTATGTTATGCAGGGCTTTGCCTTTTTCCGGTCCTTCTTCTTGAGGAAGCCCGGCGACTTCCTTCCGGAAAGAATCGAAGGAAAAATTCATCTTGGCAACTTGCCGGTTGGTCCTTCCGCCAATATAGAAACGTTCCATAACTCCCATATAAGAACTCAGATCGCCCGTGGCCTTGGCATAAGGCATGATGATATCTTTGACCTTGTTATCAAGAAGCCTCCACATCAATGCTTCGGAGCTTGTGTCGTACAAACGCACCCGGAGTTGCAAGGTTTTGTAGTCAGGATTATCGGAAGGACCAGAGGGCGGACGCGCCATGTTTTCACCGGGGATGAAATCAAAAGAACCAGCCTAGCGTGCGAGGATAAAAAACCCCTGAATTTAAGAGGTTTTTAAGCCTTTGGGGCGGAAGCCTTGCCGCGATAGCCCTTGATTTTCCTTTGAATTTGTCTAGTTTCTGCTGGCACTTCCTTCCTTTATTCCAAACCGTTTTCCCGCCCATGGCCTCCCCCGCAGAACAGCTTGCTTCCAACGTCAATCTTGGCGCCTTCGCCAAGGCCACCGAGCTGAAAAAACGCCTGTGGTTCACGGTGCTGGCGCTGATCGTCTATCGCCTGGGCACCTATATTCCCGTGCCGGGCATTGATCCGGTGGTGCTGGAAGAATTCTTCCGTCAGCAATCGCGCGGCGTGCTGGGCATGGTCGATATTTTCGCGGGCGGCGCGCTTTCGCGCATGACGGTTTTCGCCCTGTCGATCATGCCCTACATTTCGGCCTCGATCATCATTCAGCTGATGGCCGCCGTGGTGCCCAGCTTGGAAGCCTTGAAGAAAGAGGGCGAGGGCGGCCGCGTGAAGCTGAACCAATACACGCGCTACCTCACCGTGTTCCTCGCCGCCATTCAGGCTTTCGCCCTGGCCACGGGACTTGAGCATATGCAGGGCCCTTCGGGCCCCGCCGTGCTTGATCCGGGATTGATCTTCCGCCTCAGCACCGCCGCTACTCTTACGGCGGGCACCGTGTTCCTGATGTGGCTGGGTGAGCAAATCACCAGCCGCGGCGTGGGCAACGGCACCTCGCTGATCATCTTTTCTTCCATCGTCGCGCGCGTGCCGGCCAGCATTATTGGGGCCTTGGAACTGTCGCGCACCGGCGCTTTGTCAGTGGGGTCGATCTTGTTGCTGGTGGCGATTATCGTCGTCGTGATTGGCTGCGTGGTGTTCGTGGAGCGCGCCCAGCGCCGCATTCTGGTGCAATATCCCAAACGCCAGGTGGGCAACAAAATTTTTGGCGGCGAGGCCACGCATCTGCCGCTGAAGCTGAATTCCGCGGGCGTGATTCCGCCGATTTTCGCCAGCTCGCTGCTGCTGTTGCCGCTGACGCTGGTGGGATTTTCCGGCGCCGACGCCAGCCAGCCCTGGGCGCAGTGGATTTCCACCAATCTGGGCCATGGCCGCCCGTTGTTCATGATCACTTACGCCGCGCTCATCATCTTCTTCAGCTTTTTCTACACGGCGGTGGTGTTCAATCCCAAAGATACCGCCGACAACCTGAAAAAATACGGTGGTTTCGTTCCCGGCATCCGCCCGGGCAACAACACAGCCGATTATCTGGATCATATCCTCACGCGTCTTACGGTGATCGGCTCGATTTACATGGCGCTGGTCTGCCTGCTGCCCGAATTTCTTACGGCGCAGTTCAACATTCCATTCTATTTCGGCGGCACCAGCCTGCTGATCGTGGTGTCGGTGACCATGGACACCGTGGCGCGCATCCAGGCGCAGCTGATCGCTCATCAATACGAAGGCCTAATTAAAAAGGCCAACCTCACGGGTAAGTCCCTATGAACAAGTCTTTGGCCCCCATCATCCTTCTCGGGCCGCCCGGGGCGGGAAAGGGCACACAGGCGCGGGTGCTGGAAGAGCGTCATGGCCTGGTACAGCTTTCCACCGGCGATCTGCTGCGCGCCGCGGTAAAGCAGGGCAGCGCCCTGGGCCGCGAGGCCCGCACCTATATGGATGCTGGCAAGCTGGTGCCGGATGATTTGATCATCCGCATTATCGCCGACTGGATGCAGAAGCCCGAAGCTCAGAAAGGCTTTATTCTTGACGGGTTCCCGCGTACCCAGGCGCAGGCCAAGGCGCTGGACGCCATGCTGGAAAAGAAAAATTTGAAGCTGCGTGGCGTGATCGAAATGAAGGTGAACGATCCCGCTTTGATCGAGCGCGTGTGCGGCCGTTTCACCTGCTCGAAATGCGGCGAGGGCTATCACGATAAGTTCAAACCCCCCAAAAAGCCGGGCGTATGCGACAAATGCGGAAACACGCAGTTCGTGCGCCGCCCCGACGACAATGCGGAAACCATGAAAACGCGGCTGGAAGCCTATTACGCCCAGACCGCGCCGATTATTCCCTATTACGAGAAGCGCGGCATTCTGTATCACGTCGACGGCATGGCCGGCGTGGAAGAAGTGACGAAGCAGGTTGAGGAAGTGTTGAAGCGGATATAAGTGTTTAGTTTTTAGTGATTGGTTTTTAGCACACTACTCACCGTTCACTATTCACTAAAAACTAATCACTCTTCCAAATACTCCAGCGGCCTGCCGAAAGTTTCCTTCAAATAAATCAGCGCGCCGAGCGGCAGGGCGAAGCAAATAAAAGCCAGCGTCAGCACAGCCGCCGGAAGCGGCATGATGGTTTTCAGAAGTTCCAGGCCCAGCGTCATTGGAATCACCGAGGCGCGCGCAAAGTTGGGCACGGTGGTGGCCACCGTGGCGCGCAGATTGGTGCCGAAGCTTTCTGCCGAGATCACCGCCATCAGCACCCACGACCCCACGCCAAAGGCCATCGCCATATAAATGATCTTGATATCGCCCACGCCCACCGGCCGGGGTAAAAGAAACAACGTCAACACGCAGGCAAAAGCCAGCAGCGTAAATCCGGCCATGGTCGCGCGGCGGTTCCTGAAAACCTGCGATATCCCCACGGTGGCAAAATTGCCAATCGGCATGGCGATGTTGCAATAGATCAGCAAAACCGGCGCGGCTAGCGGCGGCAATCCCGCGCCCTTCAAGATTTCTTCGGAAAACGTCACCAGGATGCCCATCACGAACCAGGTGGGCAGGCCCAGCGTGACACAACCCAGAAAGCGCAAAACGCGTTCGCGGTCCTGAAACAGCAGGCGCAGGCCGCCGCGCCGCGCGGCTTTCTTTTCAAGTTCATTGAACAAGGGCGATTCCGCCACGCGCACGCGCAACAGCAAAAGCGCCAGCCCCAAAACGCCGCCGATCAGGTAACAGGTTTTCCAGTCGAACAACTGAGCGCAAACGCCCGCCGCCATGGGCCCCATCACGCCAAAACCCACCAGCAGACCCACGCCCAGCCCGCGTTTTTCCTTGGGCAGAATTTCGCTGATCAAGGTGGTGCCAAGCCCCAGCTCTCTGGCCAGGCCAAAGCCGGACAGGAATCGCAGCGCGGCATAGGTTTCAAGATTGGGCGCGTAGGCGTTGGCCAGCGTGGCCAGGGAATAAGTTAGGATCGAAAGGAACATGACGCGCGTGCGTCCATAGCGGTCGCCCGCCAGGCCGAACAAAATACCGCCGATCAACATGCCGGTCATTTGCAGATTCAGCAGCAGCATGCCTTTGCCCAGAAGCTGATCGGCGGGCACGCCCAGCGCTTTCAGGCTGGCCACGCGCACCGCGGCGAAGACCCACATGTCATAAACGTCAACGAAATAGCCAAAGCTGGCCACGAACAAAATCAAGGCAATGCCAAGGTATTTGGGAGGAGTCATGCTGTGGAATGTTTTCG
>JACQAB010000033.1 GCA_016195205.1 Pseudomonadota bacterium | reverse complement strand
CTAGATCCTAGCCCCTTTAAACCAATGTCCAGTCTCATCCCTCTCTCATATCTTCTATCCGCCGTTTGCTTCATTCTGGCGTTGCGCGGGCTTTCCTCGCCGCAGACGGCCATTACGGGCAACCGCTTCGGCATGGCGGGCATGGCGCTGGCGATTGTCACCACGCTTTTTCTTCTGCCGCGCGTGCTGGGCGAGGTTTCGTATAATCTGATCGTGGTCGGCGTTCTGATCGGCGGCGCCGTCGGCACCTTCATCGCCCTGCGCATTAAAATGACGGCACTGCCTCAGCTGGTGGCGGCGTTCCATTCGCTGATTGGTCTGGCCGCGGTGCTGGTGGCCTGGGCGGCGTATTTATCGCCCGCGTCTTATGGCATTGGCGAAAAAGGCGCGATTCACGGCGCCAGCCTGATTGAAATGGCGCTGGGCCTGGCCATTGGCGCAGTGACTTTCACCGGTTCGGTGGTGGCTTTTGCCAAGCTGCAGGGGCTAGTGTCGGGCAAGCCGATGCGCTTTCCGCTGCAGCATGTGCTGAATGCCGGGTTGGGCATCGCCGCATTGGTCCTCATCGGGTTTTTCGTGGTGGGGCAAGCCGCCACAATTCTTCTGGCGATCACCATCGTCGCGCTGCTGCTGGGCGTGCTGCTGATCATTCCTATCGGCGGCGCGGATATGCCGGTGGTGATCTCGATGCTGAACAGCTATTCGGGCTGGGCGGCCTGCGGCATCGGCTTTACGTTGAAAAACCCGCTGCTCATTATTACCGGCGCACTGGTGGGCGCTTCGGGCGCGATCCTTAGCTACATCATGTGCAAGGCCATGAACCGCTCGATCTTCAACGTGATTTTGGGCGGGTTCGGCGCGGAAAGCGGTCCGACAGCTTCCAGCGCGGGCGCGGCGGATAGGCCGGTGAAATCCGGCTCGGCCGAAGATGCCGCGTTCATCATGAAAAATGCTTCCAGCGTCATCATCGTGCCGGGCTACGGCATGGCGGTGGCGCAGGCGCAGCACGCCCTGCGCGAAATGGCCGATTTGCTGAAGAAAGAGGGCGTTTCCGTGCGCTATGCCATTCACCCGGTGGCGGGGCGCATGCCCGGGCACATGAACGTGCTGCTGGCCGAAGCCAATGTGCCGTATGACGATGTATTCGAGTTGGATTCCATCAACCGTGACTTCGGCACGGCCGATGTGGCCTTTGTGATCGGCGCAAATGACGTGACGAACCCTGCGGCGCGGTCCGATTCTAAATCGCCCATCTATGGCATGCCGATTTTGGATGTTGAGAAGGCCAAAACGGTTTTGTTCGTAAAGCGGTCAATGGCATCGGGCTATGCTGGCGTGGAGAACGAACTGTTTTTCCGCCCCAACACCATGATGCTGTTCGGCGACGCCAAAAAAATGTGCGAGATGATTGTGAAAGCCCTAAGTGGTGGGCATTAACCCAACAGCGCCCGCGTGGCCGCGCCAATATCCTGTTCCTTCAGCAAATTCTCGCCCATCAGGAAGCACGAAACACCGCAGCCGCGCAGGCGCATGATGTCGTCGCGCGTTTTAATGCCGCTTTCCGACACCATCAAGCGGCCTTCCGGCGCGACAGGGGCCAGTTTTTCGGTCACGCCCAGATCGATCTCCAGCGTTTTCAAATTGCGGTTGTTGATGCCGATCAGGCTGGGGCCGAAAGGCTTCACCGTCATGGCGCGGGCCAGCTCTTCCTGGTCATGCACTTCCAGAAGAATGCACATGCCATAGCGCCCGGCGTAGCGCGCCAACTCCTGCGCCTGCGCGTCGTCCAGGCAAGCCATGATCAGCAGCACGCAATCGGCGCCCAGGGCCCGGCTTTCGGCAATCTGGTAGGGATCGATCATGAAATCCTTGCGCAAAACGGGCAGGTGGCAGGCCGCGCGCGCCTGCTTTAAATGGATATCTTCGCCCTGAAAATAGGGCGTGTCGGTCAGTACCGAAAGGCAGGTGGCGCCGGCCTTGGCATAGGCTTCGGCAATCAGCACCGGGTCAAAATCCTCGCGGATCACGCCCGCGCTGGGCGAGGCTTTTTTAATTTCAGCAATCAAGCCAAGGCGTGAAGTATCATGCGCGCGCTTCAGCACGCCGTGAAAATCGCGCACCGAAGGGGCCAGCATGGCTTCGCCTTCCACTTTCTTGAACGGTTTTTGCTCCATGCGCTGGCGCACATGCTCGCGCTTATCGGCGACGATGCGGGTAAGAATGTTCTCGCTCATGCGGCCTCCTTGGTAATGGCCACAAATTTTTCAAGAACCTTCAGGGCCTGGCCGCTGTCGATGGATTGCGCCGCCAGCTTCATGCCTTCCAGCAGGTATTCCGCCTTGCCGGCCACCACGAAACCCGCGCCGGCATTCACCAGCACCATGTCGCGATAAGGGCCCTTTTCGCCCTGCAGCAGGCCTTTCAACTGCGCGGCGTTGTAAAGCGCGTCGCGGCCGCGAAGGGCGTCCAGCGTGGTGCGGGCAATACCCATGCTGGTAGCGTCGAAAACGCGCTGGCTCACCTGGCCTTCGTTCAATTCGGCGATATGGGTTTTGGCGGTGGTGGTGATTTCATCCAGACCGTCATCGCCATGCACCACGTAAACATGCGTGCTGCCCAGCTCCTTCAAAATGTCCGGAAAAATTTTCAAATAGGCTTCATCATAAACGCCGATCACCTGGCATTTTACGCGCGCCGGATTAACCAGCGGCCCCAGCAGATTGAAAATGGTGCGCACGCCCAGTTCCTGGCGCGCCTTGGCCACATATTTCATGGCCGGATGGTAAAGCGGCGCCGCCAGATAGCAAAAATGCGTCTCGCGCAGGGCTTTTTGCATTACGGCGGCGGGAACATCGGTGTTGATGCCCAAAGCCACCAGCACGTCGGTTGACCCACTATGGCTGGAAACAGCGCGGTTGCCGTGCTTGGCCACACGCACGCCACCGCCCGCCAAAACAAAGGCCACCGCCGTGGAAACATTCAGCGTGCCGCGCTGGTCGCCACCCGTGCCGCAGACGTCGATGGCGTCTTCCGCGCCTTTGAACGCCGTCATGCGTTCGCGCAGAGCGTTTGCCGCGGCCAGAATCTCTTCTTTACCAAAGCCACGCGTGTTCAGTTGAAGCAAAGAGCTTTTAACCTCTTCATCTTCCATTTTTCCGTCCAGCATGCGCTTGAAGACGGAAGAGTCGGCGTTTTTTTCCGGTTTCGGGCGTTTAAAAAGTTCAAACAGCACGCGCGATCTCCAGAAAGTTTTTCAAAATCGCATGGCCGTGTTCACTGGCAATACTTTCGGGATGAAACTGCACGCCAAAAACCGGCTTGGTTTTATGCGACAGGCCCATGATCAATCCTTCGGCATTCTCGGCCGTGACTTCCAGATCGGCGGGAAGGTTTTTCCGCTCCACCACCAGCGAATGATAGCGCGTGGCCTGAAGCGGTGAGGGCACGCCTTTGAAAATATCCTGATCTTTGTGAGAAATGCTGTCAGTTTTGCCATGCACCGGCGCGGGCGCGCGCACCACCTTGCCGCCGAAGGCCTGGCCGATGGACTGAAGGCCCAAACATACCCCGAAAAGCGGCACGGACTGATTGGCGGCTTCGCTAATGATCTCCAGGCAGATTCCCGCCTCGTTCGGCGTGCAGGGCCCCGGCGACAGCACAATGGCCTGCGGCTTCAACGCAAGGGCTTCCTTCGCCGACAGCGCATCGTTGCGGCGCACGTCCACCTCGGCCCCTAATTCACCCAGATAGTGATAGAGGTTATAGGTGAAGGAATCATAGTTATCGATCAGTAACAGCATCCGCTAAGCTTAACACATGACTAAAGGCTTTTTGCAGAGGGTTTTGAAGGAGCTAAACCGCCACCGCGCCAAGCTGGCGGTTTTGGCGCTGTTTTTCGGTGTGGCACTGATTTTCTGGCTGCTGCATGAACAGCAAGAGGCGCGCAAAACTTCTTCCGCCCTTGAGGCGATCATCAGCCACCTGCGTGAAATGCCTTCCATCACGCCGGTTCCGCTCGTAGCTGTGCCGACGCCACCAGCCCCGCCCCGCCCGCGCATCGCTATTGTGATCGACGATGTAGGCTTAACCTCGGAAGGAAGCCAGGAGGCCATCGCGCTGCCTGCCGGAGTAACGCTTTCCTTTTTCCCTTACGCCCCGCATGTGCAGCAGCAGGTGGATACCGCCCACGCCGCCGGGCACGAGGTTTTCATGCATATCCCCATGGAAGCCATGGGTAGCGAGGATCCGGGCCCGGGAACCCTGCGTGTGGGAATGAGTGAAGACGAATTACGCGCGGCGATTGAAAAAAATCTTTCCGCTTTCACCGGTTATGTCGGCGTCAACAACCATATGGGCAGCCGCTTTACCGCCGATGAGGCGGGCATGCGCCCACTCATGGAAGCGTTGAAAGCGCGTGAACTGATGTTCCTCGATTCCCGCACCACGGTAAGCACCAAGGGGGAAGACCTAGCGCGCGAGTTGGGTGTGCCCGTCACACGCCGGCATGTTTTTCTCGATAACGAGATGGACGAAGAAAGCATTGCCAATCAATTTGCTGCGTTGCTGAAGCTGGCCGACCGGCAGGGCATGGCGGTGGCCATTGGGCATCCGCACCATGTCACCCTTGCCACCCTGGCGCGGCTTCTGCCATATTTAAGCCCCCGATACGAACTTGTCCCCGTAAGTGCTCTTGTAAAGTAATTCCGCCCCCGTTCTGGAATTCTTTGGAGGCAGCCATGAACAAAATTTACCGCATCAGCGGCTTACGCACGGCAGGTTCCGCCAGCATCGTGGCGCGGGCCATCAGCGCCCTTCACAAAAATCTAAGCGTCACGGTGGATGTGGAAGAGGGCGTGGTGAATGTGCAGGGCTCAATCATCAGCGATTTTCAAATCGCCAGCGCCGTGCGCAGCGTGGGCTGCGCCTATCTGGGGCCGATCAAGGGCGAGCGCCCGCATTAACCATAAAGCTTGATCCATCCAAAAAACCAAAGCCTCATTCCGGCTTATGCCGGAATCCAGTCTTGCCAGACGGATAGAAGGATTCCGGCCTATGGCGGGATGAGGACCTGTTTGTTCGATTGACAAGAAATAGCTTAAAGCGCTATTCCATTTGCGTTGAAAATATTCACTCTTAAGGAGAATTTTATGGTTGCTGTACAAACAAGGCGCGTCGCGGACGCAAGAAGTTCCTCCAAAATTTTTCAAGCTGCAGTCGGAGATACACTCAGTGTTAGTAGCGGCGGACGTGCGGCCAAAGTCGTCGGATTCAGAATTTGCACCCTTGCCAATTGCCTTGGCCAACGAAGGGAACTCGTGCGTTATGACATGGCTGATGTTCACAATCCCGACATACGCTGGATGCTTGTCTGCGGTGAGTTCGGCGATAATGTTTTGCGAACACCTCAGCCGGGATTTATACCGCCGAATCCTTCTTTTCTTGACCCCGATCTGGAAAATTCGGGCGTGCTTACGATTAAAACCTCTGCTTCAAAAATCTTTTTGAATACCTCCCGTATACTTGATGTCACATGGGATGCAGATTCCATGGTCTGGGAAGTGCTGCTGAGTGGTAAGGCCACCTGCTATCAATCCTCGCCTGTTCGCCGGTCTGCAATAAAACTCGTGCGATAGCATTCTATTTATCCGAAGCCTTCATCGCTTCTTCCGCCGCGCGGATAAGGGCGCGGGCCTTGGCGCGGCTTTCGTTGTATTCATACATGGGGTCGCTGTCGGCCACCACGCCGCCGCCAGCCTGCACATACATGGCGCCGTCTTTCACAATCGCGGTGCGCAGCGCGATGCAGGTATCCAGCGCGCCGTTCGCGCCGATATAGCCGATGCACCCGGCATAGGGGCCGCGGCGTTCCTTTTCCAGCTCGTCGATAATTTCCATGGCGCGCACTTTCGGGGCGCCGCTTACCGTGCCGGCCGGAAATCCGGCGAACAGCGCATCCAGCGCGGTGTGGCGCGGATCCAGCATGCCCTCCACGTTGGAAACGATATGCATGACATGGGAATAAAGCTCGATATTAAACTGCTCCGTCACCTTTACCGTGCCGATTTGCGCCACG
>JACQAB010000011.1 GCA_016195205.1 Pseudomonadota bacterium | reverse complement strand
CGGTAGCGACGATCATGAACTGGTCGAGGTCGTATTCGCGGCCAAAGCGCTTTTCATCCCATTTCATTGAGGATTTCAGCGAGATCATGGCGTGGCCCAGCTGGTTTTCCTTGCCCGGCTCGCAATAAATTTCCAGTTTCACCTTGCGGTTGCCGGCGGTGGTGAAGTTGTCTTCAATCTTCACCAGATTGCCGGCCACCAGCGCGAACAGATAGCAGGGCTTGGGGAAGGGGTCTTCCCACTTCACGCGGTGGCGGCTGCCGGCATCCTCGCGCCCCACGCAATTGCCGTTCGACAGCAGCACGGGATATTTCTTTTTATCGGCTTCGATGGTGGTAGTGAATTTGGCCATCACATCAGGCCGGTCGGGATAAAACGTAATGCGGCGGAAGCCTTCGGCCTCGCATTGCGTGCATAGCATGGGGCCCGAGGCATAAAGCCCTTCCAGCGCGGTGTTGGCGCCCGGAAAAATTTCGGTGACGGCTTCCAGGGTGAATTCCTGCGGCGCCTGGTGGATCGTCAGGCTTTCGGGGGTGAGCAAATAGTCTTTTTCCGAAAGCTCTTTGCCGTTCAGCTTCACGCCGATCAGCTTCAGCGCCTCGCCATTCAGATAAAGCGGCGCGTTAGGAGTCGTCTGGGGGTGGCGCTTGAAGGAAGTGACCGCTTTTACAAGGGTTTTAGCGGAAGATCCGTTGGGGTGTATCGCTCATTTCGTATCCTTATCACGGCGGAAGCCGGAATTCCGTTGGTGTCAGGCGGGAGACTTACTTGGTGGTATCAACCGTGAAGCTTTCACCGCAACCGCAGCGTCCGGTTTCGTTCGGATTGCTGAAGGTGAAGCCCGATTGCAGATCGCTTTCGTTGTAATCCATCACCGTGCCGAACAGGAACATGGCGGCCTTCGGATCGATTGCCACGCTGATGCCCGATTGTGTCACGGTTTCAGAACCGGGCGGCACTTCGGTTTGCACGGCAAAGCGCATGTCGTAACTCAGGCCCGAACAGCCCTTGGTTTTCACGCCCACCAGCAGCACTTTTCCTTCCGCGCCGTTTTCGCGCGCCAGGCGCAGAATATTCTGCGCCGCGTTCTCGGTGATCGAAAAGGCCGCAGGGTGGGATTTGGGGGTGGCGGTTGGGGTTTGTTGGTTTTCCATGTTCATTCCCATCAAAATAATCAGAAAAAGCCAGTATTCAAGCGGGCTTCCTCGCTCATTTTGGCGCGGTCCCAGGGCGGATCCCAGACGATTTCCACTTTCGCCTCTTTCACGCCCTCGGTGGTCTGGGTGACGGCGCGCACTTCCTCGGGCAATTCGGCCGCCGAAGGGCAGTGGGGTGAGGTTAGCGTCATGCGGATATGGGCGTTGAACTGGCCGTCTTCTGCGGACGTCAGGTCGATGCCGTAAATGAGGCCCAACTCATAGATATCCACCGGAATTTCCGGATCGAACACGGTTTTGATTCCCTTGATGATGGCCTGGCGCACGGCGTCTTCATTCATATCTTCTCCTCCGTGCTGACGCGCGACAGGCCCAGCCCGCCGGGACACAAGGCCGCCTGCATCGCGTGCCAGGCCAAAGTGGCGCATTTGACGCGTATCGGAAAATCACGCACGCCGGAAAGCGCCTGAAGCCGGTCGAAATCATCGGGTGACAATTCGGGTGCTTCGGGTTCGGCCTCGCCGGTGCACAGGGCGTGAAAATATTCGAAAATTTCCTGCGCCTCGGCGGCGGTTTTGCCCTTTAAAATTTCGGTCATCATCGAGGTGGAAGCGGTGCAGATGGCGCAGCCCTGGCCCTCGGACGACACATCTTCCATGCGCCCGTCATGCTCGCCCAGATGCAGGTAGATCATCACCCGGTCACCGCACAGCGGGTTGTTGCCCAATGCCTCGCGGTTGGCGTTGGGCATTTTGCGGCGGTTGCGCGGGTGGCGGCCGTGATCGAGGATTAATTCCTGGTACAGATCGCGAAGTTCGGCCAGCGCGGTCATGGAAAAATCTCCCGCACTTTTTCAAGGCTGCGCACCAGCACATCCACATCCTCCATGGTGTTGTAAAAGGCGAAGCTGGCGCGAACGGTGCCGGGTGTGCCCAGGCGTTCCATCAGCGGCTCGGCGCAATGATGCCCCGTGCGCACCGCCACGCCGCAGCGATCCATGATCGATCCGGCGTCATGCGGATGCACGCCTTCCAGATTGAAGGAAAGAATGGAAGCGCGGTTATCCGAGCCATAAAATTTGATGCGGTTGATGCGTTGCAGCCTTTCATAGGCGGTGTTCACCAGCTGCTGCTCATAAGCGGCGATGCGGTCCATGCCAAGGGTGGAAATGTAATCAATGGCCGAGGCGAG
>JACQAB010000010.1 GCA_016195205.1 Pseudomonadota bacterium | reverse complement strand
CCTGGCCTGGGCGCAGGAAAATATTCATGCCGTGCTGCAGGGCAATCTGGATCCGAAGCTGATGGAGGGTGAGGCCGCGCCGATGCTGGAAGCCGCGGCGACTATCCTGAAAACCATGAAGAAACCCTTTGTTTTCAACCTGGGCCATGGCTTGTCGCCGCAGGCCAAACTGGAAAATGTGCAGGCGCTGGTGGAATTTGTGCACCAATATGGGTTCGAAGGTGCGGAGGTGCGAAGGTTCGACAAAGCCATTAACTCCACACCTTCGAATCCCCGAATCTCCGAACCTTTCTCATGAAAACCGCCGTGATTCTTTTCAATCTGGGCGGGCCGCGCGATTTGCGCGAGGTGCGGGGCTTTCTGTTCCGGCTTTTCGCCGACCCGGCCATCCTGCCTTTGCCCGCGCCGCTGCGTTTGCCGCTGGCGGCGCTGATTGCCCTGCTGCGTAAGAAGAAGGCCACGGAAATCTACCGCGCTATCGGCGGCGGCTCGCCGCTGCTGGGCTACACGGAAGAACAGGCGCATGCGCTGGAAAGAATTCTTGGTTCAGATTTTCGTTGCTTTATTTCCATGCGCTATGCCGCGCGCTTTAAAAAAAGTTTCGGGGTTTCGGGGTTTCGGGGTTTCGGGGCTGATAAGCCGCGAACTTTCGCAACCACGCCACCACGCAACCGCGCAACTTAAAATCGAAAGCTATCCCGATCTTCCGGGCTTTATCCGTGCCCTGGCGGCGCTGATTCGCCCGGCCTATGACCTGCTGGCCTTGCAGGCTAAGGCGAAAAATCTTCTTAGTCCCCGGTTGCTGCTGTCGGCGCATGGGCTGCCGCAGAAAAATATCGCGGCCGGCGATCCCTATGCCGCGCAATGCGGGCAAAGCGCGGCGGCCGTGGCGCAGGCGCTGAACATTCCCGGGCTGGATTGGGCGCTGTGCTATCAAAGCCGGGTGGGGCCCCTCGATTGGATCAGGCCCTATGCCGATGACGAGATTTTGCGCGCCGGGGCCGAGAACCGCCCGCTGCTGATTGCGCCGTTGGCCTTCACCGCCGAGAATTCCGAAACGCTATATGAAATCAACCAGCTTTACCGCGAGCTGGCGGCAAAAAGCGGCGTGCCGCTGTTCGCCTGCGGCCCTTGCGTCAACGCGCATCCTTTGTTCATCGAAGGCCTGGCGGGGCTGGTGAGGAAGGCCGGAGCCGGGTAGGCTGAACCCATGTCTTTTTACCCCTGGGCTCTTTCCTTCCACCTCATCGCCATGATCGCCTGGATGGCGGGGATGCTGTACCTGCCGCGGCTATATGTTTACCACGCCCAGGCCACGCCGGGCTCCGAGGCGTCGGAAACCTTCAAGGTGATGGAGAAGCGGCTGCTGCGCCTGATCATCAACCCGGCGATGATCGCCACACTGCTTTTCGGCCTCTGGCTGCTGGCGTTGAACCCACACCTGCTGCACGAGCGCTACATGCACGCCAAGTTCGGGTTGGTGGTGATGCTGTTCGCGCTGCATGGTTTTTTCGCCCGCGCGCGCAAAGATTTTGAGAAAGACCAGAACCGCCGCAGCGTGCGTTTCTGGAAAACCATCAACGAAGTCCCGGCGCTGCTGCTGGCGGTGATCGTGCTGCTGGTAATTCTTAAGCCTTTCTGAGCACCCTGCCCTGTCTGCGTGAGAATTCCGAGTTTCGGGCCGGGGCTTTTTAACCTGTTGTTAAAACCCCTTAATTTCAGAGTTCCTTATTCTTTTTCAGCCAAAATTCCTGCTGTTTCACTGACAGGAAAACCATGACCAGTATAAGCAATTTAGAACCGCCCGAAAAAATCCGCATTCACGTGCCGCTTGCCGTTGCCCTTAACTCAAAGGGACAGCCTGATCGGGAGGAACAGTTCGTATGGTTCCGCAAAGACAAGGGCATGAAGGGCGAAAGAATCCGTAAACTGTTTAACGGCAGGGACGAACTTGAAGTGGTGGAGTCTCCCGATGCCGAGGGCTGGACGAAAGTCAAAATCGGCAAAGAAGAAGGGTTCATCATGAGCCGCCTGACCGATAAAAAAACAGGAAAAGTCTACCCTACTTTTGAAAAAACCGATCCCGAACTGGCCGCGCCGCCACAACCACGCACCGCGACGCCATCGGTGCTGCGCGTGGCGTCTAAGGAAGGCACACCCGTTGCCGTGCCCGCGGTCAAAACCGGGGCGCAGGTGCTGGTGGATACCAATTTTGCCGCGCTTGAAGCATTGGCCAAAGAGCTGGGCCGCCCGGTTCGCATCGGGTTGATCGCCAACCAGACGACGATGATCCGGAACCCGCAAACCGGCGCGATGGAACATCTGGCCGATTTCATGGCCAAAAACCCGAACCCGAACGTGCGCCTGGTGGCGCTTTATGGGCCCGAGCACGGCATTCGCGGCACCGCCGCAGCGGGCGCGGAGGTGAAAGGCGGCGTGGACGTCAGCACCGGCCTGCCGGTTCACAGCCTTTACGGCAAGACAAAAAAACCCACGCCCGAGATGCTGAAAGATGTCGACGCGATGGTGTTCGATGTCCAGGATGTCGGCCTGCGCTATTATACCTACGTCGCTACCATGGCTCTGGCCATGCAGGCGGCCCTTGAGAAGAAAGACAGTGCTTTTGCAAAGGGCATGCCCTTTATGGTGTTGGGCCGGGCTAATCCCATGGGCGGCGATTATGTGGCCGGGCATGTTGCTGAGCCAGGCAACCAGTCTTTTGTCAGCCAGCTTGCCATCCCTACCGCGCATGGCATGACCGTGGATGAATTGGCGAAGATGTTCGTGAAAGAACCCATGCTTTTTCAGAAAGGAAGCGACACACCACAAAGCCTGAAGGGTTTGAACCTGAGTGTTGTGCCCATGGAAGGCTGGAAGCGCAACATGCATTGGCGTGATACCGGGCTTTCGTGGATTCCAACCAGCCCCAACCTTCCCGGCGATGAGGAAAGACAAGCCTATGCGGCCACGGCGTCTTTCCTGGAAAACACCGATGTAAACACCGGCCGCGGACTTAAAAGGGGGCAGTTCACGGTGGCCGGCGCGCCCTGGATAAAAAGCGAAAAAGAAGCCCAGGCGCTGGCCAATAAACTTAATGCAGTGGGGCTGAAAGGCGTGGAGTTTGAGCGCGTGGCCTACACGCCCCGGGAGATCGATGGCATGGCGCCCGATCCGATACATCAAGACAAACTGGTCAGGGGCGTGAAACTCAAGGTAACCGATGCAAAAGCCTTCGATCCGCTGCGGACCAATGCCCATATCCTGAAGGCTTTCTTTGACGCAAGGCCCAAGGACATGCCTGTTAATACCCCCGATGAAAAAGGTTACGGTTTCTTCAAGCTGAACGAAGGCGACTGGACAAGGCTGATGGCCGGAAAGACAACGGTCAAAGACAAGCTTGTGAAAGGCGAGAGCGCCGACGCTATCGCGGGCTCCTGGAAGACGGAAGTCGAACAGTTCAAAAAAATCCGCGAGCGCTACCTGAATCCGGACTATGCCGCCGCGGCCGAGGACCCCGCGGCTACACGGAAAAAAGCCTTGACGCCTGCGCCCGGGGGCGGCTAATATCGAGACAATATTGATGTTCTGGTTTCGGCGGGCCGCTCCCTTGGTTCGTCTTTTTCGGAAAAAGCGCTGCATTTTCAAGCGTTTCTCCGTTTCTCCGTTTCTCCCTTACCTCTTTTGGTTCTTGCCTTAACTCCATGAATCCCCAAAGACCGAGGCCCTGGGCCTTAGGCTCTAGGCCCTAGGAAAGAAATTTCCTAACGCCCAAGTCCTAGTTCCTAACGCCTTTCCCTTGCCCCCTAGCCCCTAAACCTCCTTATGACCACCGTCGGCCCGATGAATCTGAAAGACCTGAAAGGCAAAACGCCGCAGGAACTGCTGGCTTTCGCCGAAGAGTTGCAGATCGAAAACGCCGGCACCCTGCGCAAGCAGGACATGATGTTCGCCATCCTGAAATCGCTGGCCGAGAAAGACGTGCCCATTTCCGGCGACGGCGTTTTGGAAGTGCTGCAGGACGGCTTCGGCTTTCTGCGTTCGCCGGAATCCAACTATCTGCCCGGCCCGGACGATATTTACGTCAGCCCCAGCCAGGTCCGCAAATTCGGCTTGCGCACCGGCGACACCGTGGAGGGCCAGATCCGCTCGCCCAAGGACGGCGAGCGTTATTTCGCGCTATTGAAGGTAAATACTATCAATTTCGACGATCCCGATAAAATCCGCCACCGCATCAATTTCGACAATCTCACGCCGCTTTACCCCACCAGCAAGCTGAACCTCGAGGTGGTCGATCCCAAAAGCAAGGATTTGACCACCCGGATCATCGAGCTGGTGGCGCCCCTGGGCAAGGGCCAGCGCGCGCTGATCGTCGCTCAGCCCCGGACCGGCAAAACCGTGATCATGCAGAACATCGCGCATGCCATCACCGCCAACCACAAGGAAGTTTACCTCATCGTGCTGCTCATTGACGAAATTCTGCTCGACTCGATCACCCGGCTCGCGCGTGCCTACAACACCGTGGTGCCCTCGTCCGGCAAGGTGCTGACCGGCGGCGTCGACGCCAACGCCCTGCAGCGGCCCAAGCGCTTTTTCGGCGCGGCAAGAAACATCGAAGAGGGCGGCTCGCTGACCATCATCGCCACGGCGCTGATCGACACCGGCTCGCGCATGGACGAAGTGATTTTCGAGGAATTCAAGGGCACCGGCAATTCGGAAATCGTCCTCGACCGCAAACTGGCCGACAAGCGCACCTTCCCGGCCATCGACATTTCCAAGTCGGGCACCCGCAAGGAAGAGCTGCTGGTCGACAAGCCCACCCTCACCAAAATGTGGGTGCTGCGCCGCATCCTGCTGCCGATGGGCGTTACCGACAGCATTGAATTCCTGCTGGATAAGCTCAAAACCACCAAGAGCAACCACGATTTCTTTGATTCGATGAATCAGTAAGCTTTTCTGAAGCCGAGGTATGAGCTTAGAAAAGCTACTGTCCCGGCGAAAGCCGGGGCCCCAAGTATTTCCGGTCCTCATTTTTCAAAACTTCATGCCAGTGGCTGCAGCTTGGGCAAGGCTGAGGTCTGCGCCCGGCAATGATCCTCGGGTGGATGCTCTTTCTGGTATTTTTCGAGCGCCTCTATCTTGGGCTGCATCGCCTGCTGGGCCTTTCCCAGTTCTTGCAGGCTCTGCTGCGTCAGCGGCAGCAGCTGTTCGGCCTGGGCCGGATCGCCGTAGGGATCGGCATCGCGGCGAAAATCCTTCCACGGCAGTTTTTTCAGATCGGCGAGCAAACCCTGCAGTTTATGTTGCGCTAGCGTGATCTGGTTGTGATCGAGATCCACATATTCCGGGTGTGCCGGATCGGCAAGCTTCATTCCGGATTTAGGACAGCTGGCAATAACTTCAAAGCGCGCTGTTATGGTTGCGCAGTTTTTTTTATCCCGGCTTTCCTGCGGCGGGCCGAGATAGCGCAGCATTCCATCATAGGGGTAAATAATATGAAGATCGTCGCTTGGAAGCTGTCTAAGCCAGAAGTTATAAGGCTCCATGTCATTACCGCCACCGCCGTCGTTGTCAAGCGACTTCGGGACATAATCCGTGCCCGTGAAACCATCGAGGTTAATCCACCGGCCTCGGCTGGTTGTTGCGTTGCTAACCATATCTTTGTCTCACTATTATCGCGCTTTAAAATTTCTGTCAGCTTAAGGAAACCAGCTTAATTTTCGGGGCTGTCGTAGATAAGCCTTAAGTAAAGCACCATTTGGTTAAAGTAAATAGTTGCTGGCGGTGTGAGCCGTAGTTGAAGCGGAACTCGCATTCTTTCAGAAACAGCGGGAAGCTTTTGCGCGGGATGCCGTTGTATTT
>JACQAB010000021.1 GCA_016195205.1 Pseudomonadota bacterium | reverse complement strand
TACCGCCACGCCCATTCCGCGCACGCTGACCATCACTTATTACGGCGATATGGATGTTTCGCGCTTGATCGAGAAACCGGCCGGCCGCAAACCCATCGACACGCGCATTCTGCCGCTGGCCCGCCTGGCCGAGGTCACCGAGGCGCTGAAGCGCAAAATAAAAAGCGGCGAGAAAACCTATTGGGTCTGCCCGCTGATTGAGGAATCCGAAGTCATCGACCTGGCCGCGGCCACCGAACGTTTTGAAAGCCTGAAAAAAATTCTGGGCGTGTCAAAAGTGCGCCTCGTGCATGGCCGCATGAAAGTGCCCGAGCGCGACGCCGCCATGCGCGACTTCATCGAGGGCGAGGCCGATATTCTGGTGGCCACCACCGTGGTGGAAGTAGGCGTGGATGTAAAAGCCGCCACGCTGATGATCATCGAACATGCCGAACGCTTCGGCCTTTCCCAATTGCACCAGTTGCGCGGGCGCGTGGGACGCAGCGATGCGCCATCCTCCTGTCTGCTTTTGTATCAGGAACCGCTGGGCCAGGTGGCCAAGGCGCGGCTGAAAATGATGCGCCAAACCAATGACGGCTTCCTGATCGCCGAGGAAGATTTGCGCCTGCGCGGCCCGGGTGAAATGCTGGGCGCGCGGCAAAGCGGCATGCCCGAGTTTAAAATCGCCGATCTGGCCCTGCATCACGACCTGCTTTTGGCCGCGCGCGACGACGCCAAGCTGATCACCTCAAAAGACGCCCATTTAAAAACGCCGCGCGGAAACGCCTTGCGGCATCTGCTGTATCTGTTTCAGTATGATAAAATGATTCCAACTTTGCGGTCTGGCTAACAAAAGGAGTGTCATGCCAGCGAAGGCTGGCATCCATGGAGAGGCCTATCCAATGGAAAAGCCGTTGCCATGGATTCCAGCATGCGCTGGAATGACAATTAAACAATGACCCTCAACACCCTCGCCTTCATCCTTTGCCTGCTTACCGGGTGACACCGCCGAATCCCGCGCCACAACCTTTCCTGCTGGGATTCTTCGCGCTGCTGCAGATCACGCGCTGGTGGACCATCGCCCATTTAGGCAAATTCTGGACCACGCGCATTATCGCCGTGCCATTGGCCTTTCGCATTACCACGGGGCCCTACCGCTTTCTGCGCCACCCCATCTATATGGTGCTGATTTTTGAAGTCATGGCCTTGTCATTGGCTTTTCGGCAATGGGGGGCGGGTTGTTTTTTCACCGGACTTACGGCAGGGTGGGTGTGGCTTCGCATGCGCGCCGAATCCCGCGCACTGCAAATGATGCTGTAACTTTTTTGAGGTCCCCCATGCTTCGCCTTCTTCTGATTTGCGCTGCCCTTCTTATCCCCGCCTCGCTTGTGGCCGAAACCGTGATTGCCACGCCGCCGCCGGGAAGCCTGGCACCCACCGTCATCATCAATAACGACAACAAAGGAGCCAAAACTGTGACCGTCGTTCCCCCCGGTGGGCAACAGCCCGCGCCCGTCGCCCCCGCCACCCCTCCTGTGCGCGATCCGGAAAACACTGTTTTCCTGGATACCACCTATGGCCGCGTGGTGATCGAGTTGCGCCCTGACCTGGCCCCCAAAACCGTGGCACGCATCAAGGAACTGGTACGCCAGCACTTTTATGACGGGCTGCTTTTCCACCGCGTGCTTGACGGCTTCATGGCCCAAACCGGCGACCCCAAGGGTGACGGCACCGGCGGTTCGGGCCGGAATCTTCAGGCCGAATTCTCGAAAGAGCCGCATGTACGGGGCACCGTTTCCATGGCCCGCGCCGCCAACCCCGACAGCGCCGACAGCCAGTTCTTCATCTGCACGGGCGATGCCTCGTTCCTTGATGGGCAATACACCGCCTTCGGCCGCGTGCTTTCGGGCATGGAGTTCGTGGACATGCTGCACAAGGGCGCACGCGCCAATAACGGCATGGTCGAACATCCCGACAAAATCGTGAAAATGCAGATGGCTGTGGACGCGAAGTAAGGACGCAGACCCTTACTTCCCCGCATGCGGCGTAAGCGCCTGGCGCTTTTCGCGCACTTCGGTAATCAGGTCTTCCAAACCATCCAGCGCGGAAAGCGTTTCATTGGCGCGCTGCCAGTCCTGCTCGCGCAGACTGTTCAACAGACGCATGATGCCGTGTTCAATTTCCTGCCCGGCGCGCTGCGCCAAACGGTCAAGTTGCGTGGCTTCGCGCGCGGCTTCCAGCACCGCCTGAAGTTCAAGCACCACGGGCGGCAGGGGCTGATCCACACCGGAAAATTCTTTATCTTCGTGGATCTGAAGCCAATAGCGGCTGCGGCGCATGGGATCGCGCAGGGTTTCATAGGCTTCCAGCAGCGCCTCGCGATGCTTGGCGGCATAGGTTTTTTCAGCGTGGCTGCGAATCACAAAGCGTTCGGGCGCAAAGCTGCGCTGCAGGCTGGTGAAGTGGCGTTCCAGCATTTGCAGATCGACATCCAGTTGGCTAGGCACGCCCAGGCGCTGGAAATGATCAAGCTCGCGCGCCGGCTGAATGCAGCCGCAATGGTTGCAAAAGCGCGCACGGGTCGAAAGCCCGTCATGGCACATCCAGCAGCGAACCCCCTCCTGGGCGAAGGCTAATTCAATCACTTCCATGAACAATCCCCTCTTTTCATTTCTTTTTTTAAGCCACCTTCGCCGGACGCTGGCGGCGATAAACGCTGATCCAGCTACTGGCGAAATTTTCCAACTCTTCCTTGCGCGTGGCCCAGCCAAAGCTGACCCGAATGGTTTCCCCGGCCAGCGGCCCCGTGCCCATCGCGTTCAATACATGCGAGGGCTGAATTTTTCCGCTGGAACAGGCCGAACCCGCGCTGACCGCGAATCCTTCCAGATCGAATGCCATCAACTGCATCTCGTGGCTTACGCCCGGCATGGCAATGGCGCTGATGGTGGGAACGCGCGCGGTGCCCTGACCAAAAATCACCGCTTCGGGCGCGGCCTGCATGATCATGCTTTCAAAACTCTCGCGCCAGGAAAGCCACAGGGGCCCGCGCTCCAGGTCTTCGTCGACAAATCGCAAGGCTTCTGAAAAACCGGCAATGGCCGCCACGTTTTCAGTGCCGGCGCGGCGATGCATTTCCTGCCCGCCGCCACGGATGAAAGGCCGGATGGTCAATCCCGCGCGCAAGATCAGCGCGCCCGCGCCCTGCGGCCCGCCGATTTTATGCGCGCACAGGCTAAGGCTATCGGCGCCCAGTTCGTTAAAATTGAAAAGCATGCGGCCCACTGCCGCCACGGCGTCGCAATGCAAAAGCGCGCCGTAGTTCTTGCAAAGCTTTGCGGCTTCCATCACCGGCTGAATCACGCCGGTTTCATTATTCACCAGCATCAGGCATACCAGCGCGGGCTGGGGCAAAACCTGAAGCAGATGTTCCAGATGATTCAAATCAACCCTTCCGTCGCGATTAACGCGGATCTGCGCCGCTTCCGGGGCGACGTTCAGAATGGAGGGATGTTCAATCGAGGAAACGATAACCGGATAATCAGGGAAGGCTTTAAGGATGGTATTGTTGGATTCCGTGGCGCCGCTGGTAAAAATGACCTGAGAAGATTTTACGCCAAAACGGCGGGCGAATTCCTCGCGCGCCATGTCCACGCGCTGGCGCTGAGAGCGTCCGAACCCGTGAACGGAAGAAGCATTGCCGGTTTGACGCATCAGCGCGCTGGTAACTTCCCAAACGCCACGCTTGATGGGAGCACTTGCGCAATAGTCGAGATAAGCCGGGATTCCTGCGGTCATGGGTTCCCAATTTAGCACAAAACAGCCCACCCCGTTTTATTTTCATGAGGCCCCTTGCCCCAAAAGTTATTAAGGAAGAAGGAAAACCCTTATTTTAAAAGGAGAACTGATGCAGGAAGTTCTTGAATTTCAAGGGTCCAACTCTCTATAGTGCGGGCGTTAAGGACAACCGCTACAGAAAACGAGGGTTTTCAATGCCTGAAGTGCTGTTCAACGGCCCGGCCGGACGATTGGAAGGCCGCTATAGTCCTGGAAAGTCCCCCACGGCTCCTATTGCCTTAGTCCTGCATCCCAGCCCGCAGCATGGTGGGACCATGAATAACAAGGTAGTTTTCTCGATTTATCAAACCTTTACCACCCGTGACTTTGCCACCCTGCGCTTTAACTTTCGTGGCGTTGGCCGCAGCCAGGGCAGTTATGACAAGGGTGAAGGCGAATTGGCCGATGCCACTTCCGCCCTGGATTGGCTGCAAAGCATTAACCTGCATGCCCGCAGCGTCTGGGTCGCGGGCTTCAGCTTCGGCTCGTGGATCGGCATGCAGCTGCTGATGCGTCGGCCCGAGATCGACAGCTTCATCTCCATCGCCCCGCCCGCCAACATGCTCGACTTCTCGTTCCTTGCCCCCTGCCCCACCAGCGGCATGATCGTGACCGGCGAGGCCGACGACATCGTGCCCGAGCCCGCCGTGGCCAAGCTGGTGCACAAACTCAGCTTCCAGCGCGGCATCAAAATCGACTACCGCGCCATCCCCGGCGCTGATCATTTCTTCACCGACAAAATGGACGAACTCAGCGCCGCGGTGGAAAGCCACCTCGACGCCGCCCTGTTCAACCCGGCCTCGATGGGCCTGGCTTTGGCGGGGTAATTTTCGCCCTTTAAGCCGCCTTTTCTGGCGTTTTAACCACCCTCTATCCCTGCCCGCTTTAATGCATGTTAATGCATTGAAATATGGCCATATTTTCCTCGTTTCTTAACGCGCGAAGCCATAATGCTTTTATTACTTTCATGAAAAGGTGAGAAGATAGGAGCGGAGGAATCCGCAATGACCGAACCGGTCACTTTTGATCCTACAAAGGCAGACGAGTTTTTTGCTGCCCGGTGGTTCCACCGTCCCTTTGGATGGAATCTTTCAAGTTACCGGGCTCTTGAAGACGCCGTTCGGATCTATCGGGAAAAGGAAAAAATTCTTGCCGCCAACCAAGCCGCCCATAATTCCCAGCAAGCAAAAATAACTTCACATGAAACGAAGTTGGAACAACTAAAAACCGAGCAGTTGGCGGCCATAAACAAAAATGCCGCGTTACAACAACATCTTCAAGGTCAAATAACCGGCATACATGAATTGTTGAAGCAAGCCGGAAAGCAATTGAAAGCCGCCAAGACTACCGCTGCCCAAGAAATCAAAAATCAACTGGGCGATTATAAGATAAATCAACCTCTAGCGCCCCTTATCCGCGAAGGCGTTCTTGAGGGTGTGCGAGAAATGGGATTAAGCGACAGTTGGGCGAATGGCGTTGCTGAAGATCCTGGCTCAAATATGCAAAAAGTTGCCGTAAAACTTGTTGATAAATTGATTAAACAAAACAAAAAATTTGGAGATCTTGGAAAACTTATAGTCGAGGGCCATCCGCCATTTACTTCGAAAGATCTGAAGAACAGGGAGCGGATGATTCGCTTTGTGCAAGAGAATTATCCTGCTGTTTACAATGCTTCCATTGATCTGAGCGATTGGGAAACCAAGGTAAAAGAGCAACATACCGCCGCCCCTAATGCGGAGATAGCAAGGCTAGAAGCACAATTAGCCGAATTAAACAAACAGGCCGGAAATACTGCCGCGGTTGCGGCCATAGAGCGGCTTACCGGGCAAATAACCAAACTCAAAAAAGACATTGGATCCGAAAAAGAAACTGGATCCCAAAGAAACATTTTGGCCGGGCTTTCAGCCGAAGTTGAAAAAGCCAAAGGGCAACTTGACGAAGCGGGCGTTAAAGCTGCTTACGAATTATCGGAAGCCGAGATGTGGTCTTATCAAAAGGGTTTGCGGGCCGCATTTGATCTTAAGGCCACCTTATCTTCTCCTTCCCCAGAAACACAAACAGCAACAGCCGCGCCAAAAAAGCTGCCGTTTGATAAGACCCAAAGATCGGGTTTAAGAGGGCCTCAGCTTCCCTCCAAGGAAGCCTTAGGTCCCGTTGGTGGGGAAAAACCGCCGCAGCTTGTTCATGGAATGGAATCGGCCGACCATTTGCGCGCCGCACACCGTCCTAAAGATGTTCTGCCCTCTGCACCTCGGCCCCTGGGGACCCCACAACTTCCATCACGCGCGGCTGCGGAACCTGCGCCCGAAGCCGTTCAGCCGCCACCGGAAGAGCGCAGGACGCCGCCGGCAAAAATAGCGCCGAAGGAAAGCGCATGGACCAAGCCAGCCAGCCAAAGTGAGAGGTGGCAAGACAGGGTCTTCGGCCAGTAAAACTCAAACGTGCTATTTATTTCTTCCTCCCCGTCGTTCCCTTAAACGTAATCGGCAGGTTTTTTAAAACCCGCGCGGCGAGATAGGCGAAGGCTTCGGCTTCCAGCGCGTCGCCGTTCAGGAATTTTTTCTCCACCGCCATCACTTTAACGCCGGATTCTTTTGCCAAGAGGCGCATGAGTTCGGCGTTTTTGCGCCCGCCGCCGGTGACCGCCAGAAAACGCGGGCGTTTCGGCAGATGTTTGAATCCTTCGACAATGGAAAGCGCCGTCATCGCCGCCAGCGTGGCCGCGCCGTCGGGCGGAACCTTGTGCTTGGGCACGAAACGCGCGAAGGCCTCGCGATCCAATGATTTGGGCGGTTTCTTTTTGAAATAGGGATGCTTCAAAAACGCCTGCAGCCATTTTTTATCGGGCATGCCCAGCGCCGCCAGCCAGCCGTTACGGTCAAACGGCTTGCCAATGTGTTTCAGCGCCCAATCATCCAGCAAAGCGTT
>JACQAB010000019.1 GCA_016195205.1 Pseudomonadota bacterium | reverse complement strand
TGGCACCATCGTCTCGATCCGCATGGTGGGTGGACGCTGGCTGGTGGAAGGAACCCAGGGCAGCGTTCGCTAACCAGATTCCAGATACCAGGCATCAGGCATCAAAAAAGTCTGGTAACTGATCCTTGACATCTGATTCCTGGTTAACAAAAGATAAATTTATTTTCGTTCCGGCTTTTACGGCCGGGGAAAGTAATTCTTTATATACTTTTAAACAATCCAGCCAATAATCGGATTAGGAAAAACCCGGTGTTTTAAGAAGGGTCGGGAATGCAGCCAGGCGCGCGTCACAAAGCCTTTGACTGGGGGCGCATTATTATTGCGGCCCTAGCGGTCGCGCTTTTTTATCCGGCGATGGCTTTCGCCGATGTCGACACTGGCGACCGGGCCCGGTCGGTCGGGCAGGTTTTCTGCAATACCTTCAGGAATTCCGGCGGGTTGCCGTTTCTAATTTCCTGCATCTCGTATGTGGTGGGCGGATGGGTGTTTATCCGCGGCGCCTTTGACCTGATCAAGCGTTCTTCCGATCCGAATACGCCGCTGCGCAACGGGATTTTAGGCCTGATTGTTGGCGCGTTTATCGTGTCGCTTCCTTATTTCGTACAGTTCCTGCACAACACCGTTTTTGGCGATCTGGCCTCGGGTTACAGAACCCCCACCTGCATCGGTAGCGACGGCACGGAAACCAAGCCCTATGTGCCGCTGGATGAAATGTTGACGAATTTCGTCAACAACATCAAAGACCCGATCATGGCCCTGATCAGCATCATGTGCATCATTCTGGGCGCGGCGATGATCTTCTGGAACATGGTGCGGCTTTCCAAATTCGGCACCGACGCCAAGACCAATGCCCTGACCCCGATTCTTGGCAATCTACTGATTGGCGCCTTGCTGGTGGCGGTGGGGCAAACCCTGGACGTCAGCCTGGGAACGCTGTTCGGTGGCGGGATGAATCAGGCCAATGTCGCCAAATACAGCTCGATCGCCTATGACCCCGGCGGCAGTTTCAGCCTGGACCGCTTCAACAACGCCATGAAGGCGGTGTTCGTCTTTCTTTACATTGTTGGGGCGCTGTCTTTCGTGCGCGGCTTTTTCGTATTGCGCAATGCCTTGGACGGGCAGGGGCAGGCCACCAAAGGCCAGGCTTTCACCCACATCATCGGTGGGACACTCTTGGTTAATATGCCGGGCTTCATTCATGTCATCGAACGGACGATGGGCTTCCAAATATTGGCTCCTTAAGCCCCGGCATTTCGGGAATGGTTAATAAATCAAAGTTTATCTAAATTTTAATATCTGGCCCCCTAATATTAACCCGTCCAAAACCTGTTTTGGTGAAAGTATTATCGTATGGGATAATACATTCCTTCAGGTTTTTGAGGAGTTTGAAGGATGAAAGCGCCTATTTTCTGGGCAGAGATTTTGAAGGGGCTAACCCTTGCGCTGGTGGTTGCGGCCGCATGGCCGCATGCCGCGCATGCGCAGAATATGCAGACCACGGCCGCGGCGATTGTCGAGGCCATGAAAGATCTGCCGACCATCATCTCGGGTATCGCTTACACCTTTGGTGGCATCCTGGTTCTGGGCGGCGCCAACAAGTTGAAAATGCATGCCGAGAATCCCAGCCAGACTCCCATGTCGCACGGCATCGTGCGCATCGGCGTGGGTGGGGTAATCGCCGGCCTGCCGCCGTTCATGGCGTGGGTCAACAATTCGCTGGCCATCGGCAACAACAAGCTGGGCTTCAAGCGCATGGATAAGATTTCTTCGTTGTTGGATGGGCATTCGGTGGTGGGAAGTTTTGTTAGTTGATAATTGAAACCTTAAGGAGGCAGAAAATGAAACAGTCGTTATTTGAAGATATCCTGAAAATTGCCGCGGCGGCGGCGGTGATTGCCGCGGCCTTCCCCGATCTCTCCTGGGCGCAAACCCTGAAGACCTCGGTGGATGAAGTAAAGACGGGCATGGGTAACATGCCGGTCGTGCTTTCAGGCTTGGCCTATCTTGCCGGCGGCGCCACGATGCTGCACGGCGCGGGCCTGTTGAAAAAGCATGCGGACAACCCGACCCAAAACCCGCTGGCGCAAGGCCTTACCCGCCTTGGCATCGGCGGTGTAATTGCGGCGCTTCCGACCGCGATGGGCTGGATTGCCACGTCGTTAAAGACCGAAGGCGCGACACGTACGCCCTTCGTGCCGATGACGCCGATCAGCTAACCGCTTACAAGGTTTTGGCGTTTCATGTCTCTTCTGCCGATCACCCTGGGCGTTAGGCGTAATCTTGACGCCCAGGGAAACGGCGGGAAACGCAAGAGCCTTAAAAAGGGGACGCTGAAAAATCTGGTTCAGCAGACCCTGGAAAGAGACAAGCACACCTGCCGCTATTGCGGCTTTACTTCCAAGCAATATCAAAAGGCGATCCCCAAAGACTGGGCCGCGTCCGACTTGGCCGCGGGCGAATTAGTGACCGCCTGTGTGTTCTGTGACCAGTGCCTGGCGCTGGAAACCGTGGGCCCCATGGCCTCGGGCGTTCTGATCTGGCTGCCCGAAATCAGCCAGGCGGCGCTGCACCACCTGATCCGCGCCGTGTATGCCGCGCGCGCCCATGGCGACAAGCTTCCTGAAAAAATCCGTAGCTGCGCGGGCCGCGCGTTCGACGTGCTGCTGCACGCTCGCGGCGAAGCCAAACGCCGCATCGGCACCGATGAGCCCTCTGTGCTGGCCTCGGTGATGCTCGAAAACGTCGCAGAAGCGGCCTATCTGAAACGGGGCGAAAAGCTTCAAGGCCTGCGCCTCTTGCCTCTCGATCGCCGGATTGTGGCCAATGGCGGCGGAGAGCTGGATCAATTCCCCAGAATCATCAGTTACTGGATCTCGCCGGAAGGCCCCTACGGCGCCATGCCCCCTGAAAAATGGGAGACCCTGAACCGCTTCGCCAAGCAGGGCGCCGCCGGGTAGCCCCTAAATTTCTGATATTTTTGGTCAGCAAACAAATTAGAGTTAGCATTCGCAACCGGCTGCTCAAAAGCCAAGCGTTCCCTAGGTATTCCTTCTATGATGGGATCAAAAATGGTTGTTTATCGCTGATCTATTGCCAAAAATATTAAGGGATTGAAATTTAGAACGGCATACCTTAAATGGTTCTAGTGTTAAGGTCCTGAACCTCCAACATCTGGAAAGATAACCATGCCCAAAACTGTCATCGACCCTCAGGGCAAATACGTCACCAGTGACCAAGTTGCGCTCATTGAAGTTTTCAATTCGACAACCAGTCGTGGACGCCTAATTTACGGCAATAGCTTCCTCATCAGACAGCCGATCGCCGAATTCGTGCGCCGACTCGGTTTCCGCTTTCTCGGCGCGCCTGACGGTATCGCTACAAATCCTGGCATTACCTATCGTGTCGAACCTTTCGACCTTGCCAAAGCGCGAGAAGTCGATCCCGGCTTCAAGTCCCAGCGCCCCTTCGCCACCCGCCTCTCATGGGGCAAGGGCGGCGAAGGCGAGAGCGTCTATCTTGAGGCCGCTCCCGATGCCGTTGCCGAC
>JACQAB010000018.1 GCA_016195205.1 Pseudomonadota bacterium | reverse complement strand
CCCGAAGGGGTGGAATTGCTGCCACGGCCGGTAAGCTCCATCTCCAGCGTGCCCGAGCCGCTGAAATCACCCGCTACGGTCAGCACGCCAGGCGAATGGCCCGGGGAAACCAGGCCGTTATTGATGAGGTCGCCGCCTAGAGTGCCGGTGCCGCTCAGGGTGCCGCTGGCGCCGACCGTGGTGGTGCCCGTGGCCGCCGATTGGTCGCCGTCCACCTGCAGTGTGCCGGCATTGACGTTGGTTGCGCCGGTATAGGTGTTGTCGTTCGATAGGATCAGCGTGCCGCTGCCAATTTTGGTCAGGCTGCCGGTCCCGCTGATCAGGCCCGACAATTCGTCCTCGTTGGCGTTAGTGTTGATCGTATCCGTGCCGGTCAGCGCGAAGGCATTGGCCACCATGTCGCTGCCCGTGAAGTTCAGCGTGGTGGTGTTAGCCATGGCGACCGTGCCGCTGCCCAGATTGTCGGCCGAGCCAATGCTAAGCACGCCGGCGTTGATGTTCGTGCCGCCGTCATAGGTGTTGCTGCCCGAAAGCGTAAGGGTACCCAGGCCCGCCTTGGTCAGAGGGCCGGTACCCGAAATGACGCCCGAGATCGTGTCGATATTGGAATTGGTGTCCACCGTGCCGCCGCCATTCAGAGCGAACAGCTCGTTAATGGTGGTATCGCCCGTCAGATCGAGCTCGGTGTTATTAAGCGTAATGGTGCCGGTGCCCAGATTGGCATCAGAACCCACACTGACTGTGCCAGCGGAAACATTTAAACCGCCCGAGAAGGTATTGCCCGCATTCGACAGCGTCAGGATGCCCGCGCCGGTTTTGGTCAACAGGCCCGTGCCAGTGATCGCGCCCGACAGCGTATTGGCGGTGGCGTTGTTGACGGTATCGGTGCCCGTTAACGCGAAGGCGTTGCCGATGGTCGTGGTGCCGGTCAGGATTAGCGTGCTGCCATTGGCCATATTCACGGTGCCGGTGGAAAGGTTGCTTCCCGCCGCGCCGCCGCTGGCCACGCTCAGGATGCCGGCATTGATGTTCGTGCCGCCGGTATAGGTATTCGCGCCCGACAACACCAGCGTGCCGCTGCCCGCCTTGGTCAACCCGCCCGTGCCGCTGATGACGCTGGAGATGGTGTCGGTGTTGGCGTTGGTGTCCACCGTGCCGCCGCCATTGAGAGCAAGCAATTCATCCATCGTCATATTGCCGGTGAGATCGAGCTCGGTGGCATTAAGCGTGATGGTGCCGGTACCAAGACTGACGTCCAAACCCACGCTTACCGTGCCCGCCGCTACGTTGATGCCGCCCGAGAAGTTACTGACTCCGCTTGAAAGCGTCAAAACGCCCGCGCCCGTCTTGTTCAGCAAGCCGGTGCCAGTGATTCCTCCCGACAAGGTATTGGCGGTAGCGTTGTTGATGGTATCCGTGCCCGTCAGCGCGAAGGCGTTGCCGATCGTCGTGGTGCCGGTCAGCACCAGGGTGCTGCCATTAGCCATGGCCACCGTGCCAGTGGAAAGATTGCTGCCGCTCGCGCCGCCGCTGGCCACGCTGAGGGTGCCCGCACTGATGGTCGTGCCGCCCGTATAGGTATTGGCGCCTGATAACGTCAGAATGCTAGCGCCGGTTTTGATCAAGCCGCCCGTGCCGCTGATGACGCCGGCATAGGTGCCGAGGATGGTGGAATTCTCGGTCAGGATGCCGCTGCCAAGTGTTACCTGAGTGCCCGAGTTACCGGCTAGGTTATTGACCGTCTGATTGGTATTGTTCAGATCCAGAATTGCAGTGCCGCTCACACCCACGCTGCTGGAATCGGCAATCGTCTGGCCGCCGGCACCGGTAATGCGCAAAGTGCCGTTGCTGATGCTGGTGAGGCCGGTATAAGTATTGACTCCCGAAAGCTCCAGACGGCTCGCACCTGTTTTAAGGAGCCCGCCCGCACCACTGATCACACCCGAAAAGGTGGTATTGCTATTGGATGTTTCCGAGACAAACCCGCTGGAACCGCCGGTGATAATGCTGCCCGCGCCGCTCAGGTTAATAATGCCCTGGGTGGTGTTGTTCAAGTTGAAGACGCCGTCCACGCTCACGCCCACGCTGTTGGCGATGGTGTTCGCCACGGTGGCCAGCACATGCGCGTTCGCGCCGATATTCGTCGTGCCGGTATAGGTGTTGGTGCCTGATAAAGTCCAGGTCGCTGTGCCGCCGCTGTTATCCACCACGGCTACGCTGGTGCCGGTGCCGGAACCATTTGCGATCACACCGCTCCACACGCCGTCTTCGCTAAGATTGTTGGTGATGCTGGCCGTGCTCACGCCCGAGTTGGTAACCAGGCCGCTGCCCGTCAGGTCATTCACACTTTGCGAAGTATCGTTCAGGTCAAAGGTGCCGTTCACAATCGGATCGCCGCTGCTGGCAATCACGTCATCCACGCCCGCTTTCAGGGTGGCACCCACGCCAATGGTGGTCAGGCCCGTGTAAGTCTGCACGCGGCCAAGAGTCAGCGTGCCGGTGCCGTTTACCGTAAAGCCGCCGGTGCCGCTGATCACGCCCGAGAAGTTGGTGGCACCCGTGGTGTTATCGGTCAGGGTGCCGCTGCCCAGCGTGACGCTGGCCGTGGCGCTGTTCGCGCCGATAAGGTTTTTCACGCTCTGATCAGTGTTGACAAGATCCAGCTTTGCGCCACTCGCCACCGACACGGTGCTGCTGGCGGCGATGGTGTCATGGGTACCCTTGGTGATGTCCAATGTTCCACCGGCCAGAATAAGGGTCGCGCCCGTATAGGTGTTGGTGTTCGATAAAGTCAGCACATGGCTGCCGACTCCCAGCACCGACAAAATGCCGCCCGAGCCGCTGATCACGCCCGCGAAGGTCGTGTCGGCCGTCGAGACTTCGTTCAACTGTCCATTGCTGCCAAGCGTGACGCCGGTGCCTGCCGCCGCGCTGGTCAGGTTGCTTACCTGCTGCTCGCCGCCGGCAAGATCCAAGACCGCCGTACCGGCCAGCGTGACGCTGCTGCTGGCCTCGATCACGTCGCCGCCGCCATTATCGATCTTCAAGGTTCCCGCGTTGACTAAGGTCGCGTCACTATATGTGTTAACGCCCGTCAACTCGAGAATACCCGCGCCGGTCTTTGTGAAGGTGCCCGTGCCAGCGATCACGCTGGAGATGGTGTCGGTATTGGCGTTGGTGTTGACCGTGCCGCCGCCCGTAAGGGTCATAGCTTCATCGATCGTCGTATTGCCCGTCAGGTCAAGAGTGGTGGCGTGAAGGGTAATGGTGCCGGTGCCCAGATTGGCATCGGAAGCCGCGCTCACGGTTCCCGCCGTCACATCGAGGCCACCTGAGAAGTTGTTGCCGACATTCGACAGCGTCAGCGTACCGCTGCCCGTCTTGGTCAGGGTGCCCGCGCCGGCGATCGCGCCCGACAGCGTATCGTTATTCGCGCCGATGGCGATGGTATCGGTGCCCGTCAACGCGAAAGCGTTGGTGAAGGTATCCGAGCCGGTCATCGTGAAGCTGGTGCCATTGGCCATGGTCACCGCGCCCGTGCCAATCATGGTGGCCGCGCCCACGCTGAGGCCGCCCGCCGAAAGGGTGGTGGCAAAGGTGGCGGCGGAGTTACCGGCGTTCGATAGAGTCAAAGTGCCGCTGCCCGTCTTGGTCAGGGTGCCCGCGCCGCTGATAAGACCCGACAGCGTTTCATTGTTCGCGCCAAGCGCCAGGGTATCGGTGCCCGTCAGGCTGAAGGCCTGGGTAAAAGTGTCCGCGCCCGTGAAGGTGACATTGGTGCCATTGGCCATGGCCACCGTACCAGTGCCCAGGTTGCCATTTGCGCCAACGCTGATGCCGCCCGCCGAAAGCGTGGTGCCGACGGAATAGGTGTTACCCGCGTTCGAAAGCGTGAGCGTGCCGCTGCCGGTTTTCGTGAGGTTACCGGTGCCGGTGACGGCGCCCGAGAAGGTGTCGTTATTCGCGCCGGTGGCGATGGTGTCGGTTCCCGTCAACGCGAAGGCGTTGGCTACCGTGATGCCCGCCGAGGTGGTGAAGGTGGTGCCGTTGGCCATGCTGACGGTACCGGTGCCAAGGTTATTGGCCGCGCCGATCGAAAGCCCACCGAAATTGATGTTGGTGCCGCCGATATAGGTATTCACGCCCGACAGAACCACCGTGCCCGTGGCGCCCGAGATGCCAACGTTCAACCCGCCTGCGCCGCCGACGACACCGCTGAAGGTGTCGCTGTTGCCGGTGGCCACGTCCAGTGTGCCGCCGCCGGTAAGGGTAATGTTCTGCGAAAGAGTGCTGCCGTTATCGGTCAGGCTTAAGGTACCGGCGTTCAGGGCAATGCCGCCCGTGCCCAGATCAGCGACTACGGTTTGCAAGATTGCGGCGGAATTCACGACAGTCCCACCCGTATAAGCGTTAGTGCCCGACAGGATGGTTTTGCCGGTATTCACCGTTAACGTGCCGGTATAGGTGTTGTTGCCCGACAGAGTCATGGTGCCTGAGCCGGTATTGGTGGTCAGGTTGGTGCCGCTGATCACGCCGCTGAAGGTGTCGCTGTTCGCCGCGGTTAAGGTCAACGTGCCGGCGGTGTTCAGAACGATGTTGTTGTCGATAGTGCCGCCCGTGCCGGTGACCTGCAGGGTAGTGTTGTCGAGGGTTACCGCACCGCTGCCCAGATTGGCATCGTTGGTGATGCTGACGGTGCCCGCCGCGACATCGAGGGTGGTGAAAGCGTTTGTACCCGACAAGGTCAAGGTGCCCGCACCCGATTTGGTCAGCGCTTGAGCCCCTGTGATGTTTCCGGATTCGGTAACGTCATTGCCGTTGGTGTTCAGCGTGGCTGCGCCGGTCTGCACGATGTTGCGGTCAAGCGTAAGGTCATCATCGAAGCGTAGAGTCGTGCCCGCGCCCATATTGACCTGGCTGGTGGTGGCGATGGTGTCGCTACCATCGATGGCCAGCGTGCCACCCGCGCCGATAGTGGTGGCGCCGGTATAGGTGTTGACGCCGGTAAGGCTAAGAACAAAAGCGCCGCTGGTGGTCAGCCCACCCGCACCACTGATGACGCCCGAAAAGCTGCCATCACCGGTCAGAACATCGGTGAGGGTGCCGCCCAGAACCACGCTGCCGCCGCCTGCCGCATGGCCGGCATCGCCCAACCCGTCGGCCAGATTGTTGATGCTTTTGGAGGCGTCGATTTCAAATACCGACCCTTCATTGATGCGGATCGTGCTGCTGCTGGCCAGGGTGCCGGTAGCGTCAAGAATCAGAACGCCGTTGTTCAGAATCGTGGTGACGCCCGAAAACGTATTCGCCGCCGACATCGTCAGCGCGTTCACGCCGGGGTCAAGCGAATTGAGACCATTGACGGCGAAGGCGCCATTGCCGCTGAGCACGGCATTATAGGTGCTGCCGGAGAAAACGAAATCAGTGACGGTGTTGCCGGTGGTGTCGATGGCGCCGTCGGCGGTGGCCAGATCATTATAATTGACTACGGCCGCGTGCGCGGAAGAAGCAAAGCCAAGTGCAAGAGCAACGGCGCTGATTCCGTAAAGGATCGCTTGCAGGAATGGCGAAGCGCGCAAGATATCGGAGCGACAGGAAGTTTTCACGGCAGGATCCCTTTCAAAAAAGGACGTTGAAAAACGCGAGGAAAATCGGGCCTTGGCCGCGACTTATAGCGGGCGAGTGCTTAAAGAATGGTGATTGCGCAAGAGAGGCTGCCCATGGTCGGACGGCGCAAGTATTTATGAATGGATAACACGCAAAAACGCGACGCCGCGGACGCGCAGAAAATGCCCGCACATCAAGCAACTAAATTCAGGAATATTCGTTACGTAGCCGGGTTGTTAAATCAGCACGGCGTGCCAATAATTGAGGCTAGCCAAGGAAAAACGGCTGCCGGTGAGGCAGAAAAGACTCCCTAAAAACAACCGCCCCGGCTTTTGAGGACCGGGGCGGTGATTTAGAAAACCGAATTTAGGTTAGGAGCGCTACCACTCGAAGCGGGCACCGGCGGTGACGCCAGGGCTCAGGTAATCCTGGCCCACCTTCACGCTGCCGTTGACGAAGCCCGACACGCCTGCGTTGGCGCCCTTGCCGAACAGGTTCAGGCTCACGCCGCCTTCGCCGAACACGCCGTCAAAGGTGTCGGTGACCGTGGTGTCGGGACCCGCGCTGTGCAGGGTGACCTTGTTGTCGCCCAGGAACTCGTTCCAGACGCGGCCAGTAACGGCAACCTTTGCCTTCAGGGCATTGGTGTCGGAGACCGTAGCACCGGCACGCAGACCACCGCCCGCGCGTAGGCTTTCGTTGTCTTTGAAGTCCACCGTTGTACCAGCGATGGTGAAGTTGTCGATCGAGGTGCGGACATACACCAGGCTCACCACTGGTTCGACGAACGCATCACCCATTGGACCCACATTCAAGCCTGCCAACGGGAAACGCTGACCGGCATCGAACTCACCGCCGTAAGAGCGCACATCGGCACTGGCCGAGCCGCCCAGGGTGGGAGCCGTATAGTCCATATTGAGGAAGTTGGCCTTGAATGCGCCATCGGCGAAGAAGCCACCCTTCAGGAAGGTGACATAGGCTCCCGCGATGGCGCCGGTGAACTCGGCGCTGTTGGTGCTGAAGTCCACATCCGACCGCACATAGCCGCCCTGGCCGCCAACGATGATCCGTCCACCATTACCCGACAGCTCTTTCGAGCCATCGATACCGGCCACACCGCCATAGGTCTTCTGGTCGTAGTCGGCATTGTTGGTCGTGGTGACACCACCCGTGGTTACGTTCTGTGACACATCACGCGTTGTCCAGCGGCCCACGCCCTTGGCCCACACGCCCGGATTGATCTCGTGCGAGTGGGTGGCCATGGAATCGCGCAGATCGGCCTGACGGTCCTGCCAAGGCGAGGTGCTCTGCCAGATTTCTTGCGCCGCGCCGACTAGAGTTGCCACTTCGAGGCCTTCGTCTGAAGGCGAGCTAACCAGGATGTCATCGCCGCTGCTGTGCGTCAGGCTGTAATCGAACCAGCCTTCATCCAGGGCATTTTTCGAGGCATTGTAATTAGCTTGCGTTGGATCGAGCACGAACTGGCCCGCCGCTGTCGAACCATCCACCACCAGGATGCCGGTGGGGTTATAGCTGGCCGCGCTTTTGGGGAGCAGATCGTTGACCCGCACAAAGGTCGTGCCCGCCGTGGTGCTGGCGCTGCCGCCCACTGCGCTGGGATTGATGATCAGCTTGTCGGAACTGTCGGGATTGGCGGTGACGCCGTCATCACCCAGATTGGCGTCCACGATCAACACGCCCGTGCCGCCCGAAGCGCTGCCCGTGTAGGCCACATGGGTGAGCGTGAGCGAATTGGTGCCCGTGCCCGTCCGCAGGTCAATGATGCCCGTGTCGCCGCCCGTGCCGTTGGTGAAGGTGTTGCTGCCTGCGCCGAAGTTAAACGTGGCGGTATCATCCACATAGATCGTGGCATCGGGTGAGCCGCTGTTGACCAGCGAGTCCGCACCAGGACCGAAAGTGTTGGTACCCGACACATGCCAGGAACTGGTGGTATTCGTCATGGCCACAGTGTTCACGCCCGTGAGACCGGAGAAGTCTACACGGCCGGTCAACTCACCATCGTTGTCGAAGATGATGCTGCCAGTGGTGCCTTTCACCGCCAGATCGCTGGCGCTGTCACCAATGGAATGGATATCGCCACTCGCGTTATTGGTCAGTGTGGTGGTCTCGCCGCTGGCCGTGGTGATGTCGATCACCGCCGTGGCGCCGCTGGTGCCAAGACCCTGCACTTCGCCGTTCACTGTGATGGTTGACGTGTCGCCCGCACTGGTGACAATTGCCCGGCCATTATTGCTGGTCACATCGTCTACCGTCACATCCACCGTACTGTTGGTGGAAATGGCGTCGACGCCAATCGATTCATGTGTGCCATCGGTGGATACCGTGACGCTTGTACCGCCATCGCTATCGACGACCACCGCGCCATCCACGCTGCTAGCATAAACGCCCGCGCTGATGGTTTGCGTGCCCGCGGCACCGTTAGCTTCCACAGTGACCGAGCTGTCTTCACCAAGTTCAACCGCCACATCGCCTTTCAAGGCAATGGCGGCAATGCCGAAGCTGGTGTCGCCGGTCACGTCGATGTTGCTGTCGAAGCCGGTGGTAACGTCTGTGTGACCCGCAGTAGTGTCGCCGTCGTTCTGCGCGGTGATGCCCGAGCTGTTATCCCCAGTCACCGTGATGCCGCTAAAGGTGCCGGTGGTAATGTCGATCGTGCCGCTGGTGCCGTTGCCCGTGAAGCCGCCGCCGCCGTTATCGTCGCGGGCGCGGGCATAAATACCGGAAACATCGGTATTGCCGGCCCCGGCCGCGACCGTGATCAAACTGTCAAAGCCAGTTGAGATGGTGATCGTGCTGGCATCACCATAAGCATCGGTGAAGATGCCAGCCGCGTCGTCGCCAGCGGCCGTTAGACTGCTAAAGCTGCCGGTGCTGACCGAGACATTGCCCGCCACTTCGTCATTGTTGCCGTCGCTGGCCGAGGCATAGATCGCCGCAAAGCCGTCACCCGTGCTGTGAATAATGCTTTCCACACCCTGGTCAACGGTCACCGTGCCACTCTGGCCCCAGCCTTCGGCATCGACGCCGTAACCGGCGGTGCCCGTGGTGGTGCCATTGGTATTGACTGTAACGTCGGAGGCCGCATCAGCCGCCAGGAACTGCGCCGCGCGAACGCCGGCCGTGCCGGAAACGGAGCCGTTGGTAGTAACGTCGATATCGCCGCCAAGGGTCTGAACATTTATGGCGGTGGTGCTGCCGCTGACGCTGGAGTCGCCGCCGGTGGTGACGGTGATGTCGCCCGCGCCGCTGTCATCGATGTGAAGGCCTTCGGCGTTCGTTGAATTGACCGTGCCGTTGATCGTGACATCCGTCGAGCCAGTGGTGTTGGTGATGCTGATGGCATGGCTGCCGCCGGCATTGGTGGCATGGACCGTGGAATCGCTATCGACGTTGACTGTAACGGCACCGCCGTCGGCCGCAATGTTGATGCCGGTGCCGCCCGCCGCATTGCCGGTAACGGTGGCGTCCGTCACATTGACCGTAACGTCGCCGCCGCTCACGCCGCCCGCCGTCACTACATGGATGCCGTTTGCCATGCCCGTAACATTACCAGTATCGTTGATGGTGAGAGACGTACCCACGCCCGTAACGCGGATTCCATCGGCGGCCGCATCGCCCACAGTAATCGTACCATCTTGATTGATGGTGACTGTTCCGGCATCGATGAGTGAAAGACCATCTTCGGTACCCGCACCGCCAGCGCTGCTGATGGTGGCACCCGATTCAATACCTTCCAGCGTGGCAAGAAAGGTGGAAGTGGCGGTAAACGCTACGTCGGAGTCTGCTCCAGTGCAGTACAGGACCACGCCGGCGGTGGTTTCGGTGCAAGCCGCCTGGGCCTGCGAAGGGGCAAGAGCGAACGCCAGAGCGAGCGCGCTGATTCCGGTAAGGGCGATCTGCGTCAGGAAACGGTTGCGCAGAATCTTGAAGCGGGGCTGATTGGTCACGGTTCGATCCCTTAAAGTTGAAGGATGTTGAGGAAGAGAATTTGGAGAGAAACAACAGAAGACAGGCGTCATAAGCACAACACATAAGCCACAGTTGGAACACCATGGGGTCATAACTTTGATGGGCTCAATCTAGTCTAAGACAATGTTTTGTCCATATTTTTTTGCGGCCTTTTTTAAAGGCCGGTGAATAATTAACACCCCCCGTGAAACGACCGGACTAGATCGAAAAAACCCTTTGATTTTAATCCTCCACGAGGAAACCACCCCCTTTTTTAGCCGAGAATCTGTGTGGTGAAATAGTCACGCTTTTGCGGAAATGACTCTGCTGACCCCACGTCCCCAATCCCCGATCCGCGATCCATCTTTTATTTCCTGTTCCTCATCATCGCTTCCACCAATTTCGGCACGTTGTTTCTGAACATCTCCAGATAGGTGGGCGCTTCGGCCGACAGCGCGTCGGAATAAAGCGTGCCGCCCATCTGCGCGCCGGTTTCGCGCGCGATCTGCTCGATCAGTTTTTTGTTGGCCATGTTCTCGAAGAAAAGAAATTTCACTTTTTCCTTTTTCACCTGCTCCACCAATCTGGCCATTTGCGCTGCGGAAGGCTCGGCCTCCGTGCTCACGCCCTCGGGCGCCAGAAACGTGACGCCATACGCCGCGCCAAAATACCCGAAGGCATCATGGCTAGTGATGATTTTGCGCCGGGCTTTTGGAACGACACCGATTTCTTTTTTCACCCAGGCATCGGCTTGCACGATTTCAGAATCATATTTTGCCGCACGGGCGCGGATTTCCGCAGCGCTTGAAGGCAGCGCCGCTTCCAGCGCCGCAGCAATATTTTTCACGTAAATCCGGCCGTTGACGGCGTTCTGCCAGGCATGCGGATCAGCAACGGTTTTGCCGCCTTTGTCTTCGTCCACCATGCGGCGCGGCGTCACGCCCTGGCTGGCGACAATCACCTTCGCCTTCGTGCCGGAGGCCGGGATCAGGCGATCGATCCATCCTTCGAAGCTGAGGCCGTTGACGAAAATCACCTGGGCCGAGGCCAGGGCTTTGGAATCTTCCGGCGTGGGTTGATAAGTGTGCGTGTCGGCATCGGACCCGACCAGCGTTCGAACGGAAACGGCATCCCCGCCCATCTGCTTCACCATATCGCCCAGAATGCTGAAACTGGCCACCACCGGCAGCGGTTCGGCCTGGGCGAGAGAAGCCAGAAAAAAGAAAACAACGGCGAGACAAAGCTTTTGCATGCGTAAAACTCCTTGGGAAACGGAGACGGTTATGTTATAATATAACATACCTGTCAAGCGCTCACATAACCCTGGAAAAACCCCGTGAAACCGGATTAGAGTGGCCCATGCCCGAAAAACTCACCCCCCATGCGCGAAAGGTTTTTGACCTGCTGAAAGACGCCGGCAAGCCGCTGACCGCCTATGCCATTCTCGACAAGCTGCGCCGCCATGGTTTCCGCTCGCCGCCCCAGGTATACCGCGCGCTGGATTGGCTGCTGAAGCACGGATTAGTCCACCGCCTGGAATCGATGAACAGCTTCGTCGCCTGCCAGCACCATGAAGAAGATGAACACATCAGCCAGTTCGTGCTGTGCACCAGCTGCGGCAAGGTGCAAGAGATCGAAAACAAATCCCTCATCAAGCTGGCCAAAAAACTGGGCGAAAAATTCCTGGCCAAAATCAGCAAGGAAGTGTTCGAGCTTTCAGGCACTTGCCATGCCTGCCGCGCCAAGGAAGCAAAGGCCTGATCATGTTCTCACTCGGTCTTCCGCAACGCCTGGCGCTGGCCGCCCTGCTTTCCGCGCTGTGCCTCCTGATTGCCTGGGGAGCGGCCTAAAATGCCCGCGCTGATCACCCTTGAAAACCTGACGGTGAAATACGGCAAAACCCTTGCCCTGCACGATGTTTCGGGGGCTCTGGCCACGGGTTCGCTTACCGCCATCGCCGGGCCCAACGGCTCGGGCAAAAGCACCATGCTGAAAGCCATCGCCGGCATCGTGAAGCCGGCTGGCGGGCGCGTGCGTATAGCAGAACAAACAGGACCGATCGCCTACCTGCCGCAAACCACTTCCATCCGGCGTGATTTTCCCATCACCGTGTTCCAGGCCGTGGCCACCGGGCTTTACCCAAGCTTGGGCGATTTCGGCGCGATCACCGCCGCACACCGGCAAAAAATATCGGCGGCGCTGAACGAAGTTGGCCTGGACGGTTTTGAAAAACGCCAGATCAATCATCTTTCCGGCGGACAGTTCCAGCGCCTGCTGTTCGCGCGCATCATCGTGCAGGAGGCGCGGGTGATTTTGCTGGACGAGCCCTTCACCGCCGTCGACGCCGAAACCACCGCCAAGCTGATTCAAATCCTGCTGCAATGGCACAAGGAAGGCCGCACCATTGTCTGCGCCCTGCATGATTTATTGCTGATTAAGAAGTATTTCCCCGACTCTTTCGTGCTGGCCGGAAAATGCCTGGGCCGCGGCCATACGCACAAAATGTTCGAACAAAAGCTGCTGTCTTTCGACCTGGATATGGCTGAGCTGTATCCGGAATCCGAAGCGCCGCATCCCCACGGCCACGATCATCCTCACGACCATGCACCTTGATTTTCTTTTCGATCCCTTCACGCATTACGCCTTCATGCGCAAGGCGCTGGCGGCCTGCGCCATTCTTTCCATCGGCGGCACGCCGCTGGGATTATTTCTAACGTTGCGCCGCATGGCGCTGGTGGGCGATGCGATGTCGCACGCCATTCTGCCGGGCGTGGCGGCGGCTTTTCTGGTCACCGGCCTTGCCGTGTGGCCGATGACGCTGGGCGGATTCGCCGCGGGCTTAGCGGTGGCACTGGCCGCTGCGTTCCTCAGCCGCTTCACGCAACTGAAGGAAGACACCAGTTTTACCTTGAGCTACCTCACCTCCATCGCCCTTGGCATGGTGCTGGTATCGCTGAAAGGCAGCGGGGTTGATCTATTGCACCTGCTGTTCGGCAATGTGCTGGCGATTGATAACGAGGCCCTGCGCCTGATCACGGGCGTGGCATGTTTAACACTGTTCGCCCTGACGGCGTTTTACCGTAGCTTCGTGATTGAATGTTTTGATCCTGATTTTTTAAGCGCGGCGAAACGCGGCGGTTTCATCCGCCCGGTGTTTTTCATGCTGCTGGTGATTAATCTGGTCGCCGCGTTCCAGGCGCTGGGCACGCTGATGGCGCTGGGGCTGATGCTGCTGCCCGCGATTGCCGCCGGGTTCTGGACGCAGCGCATCGGCCGCGCGCTTCCTTTAAGTATCGGCTTGGCGTTGATCGCTTCCTATGCCGGGTTGCTTACTTCCTATTACACCAACATCCCCGCCGGACCGGCGGTGGTGCTGGCGGCTAGCGCGATCACCCTGCTGTCGGTGCTGGGCGGAAGCCATGGCAGCCTGCGCGGCTATCTATTTGAAAAAAACGCCTAGACCGGCTTATATAGGCCCATGATTGGAATAAACCTGCGCCGCCTCGCGCGCGCTGCCCTTTATAAAATCGGCATCGCCCCCGACCTGAAAGCCCGGGTGGAACAGCTGGAATTGCTGCTGACCGAATATCCCGATGTCGCCATGGGCAGCCTGAGCCCGGGCGCTTTTCCCTCGCCCGCCGTCAGCATCATCCTGCCTAGCTGGAACCGCGCCGGCTTGGTGACAGATGCCATTCGCAGCGTTCAGGCGCAGCGCTTTGCCGATTGGGAATTGCTGCTGATCGATGATGGCAGCACCGACACCACCGCCCAGGTGGTGGCGCCTTTCCTGTCGGACGCGCGCATCCGCTATATTCCCCAGGCCCATGGCGGACAATGCACGGCGCGCAACCAGGGCCTGCGCCTGGCGCGCGGCGCGCTGATCGCCTATCTGGACAGCGACAATTTATGGTATCCGAATTTTCTGGCCGGGGCCGTAGCTGCTTTTGCCGCCGATCCGGAAATGCTGTCGGCCTATGGCGCGCTGGTCATGGAACCGCGGCTTACCGCGGGGATACGGATTCTATTTAAGCCTTTCAGCCGGCAGCGGCTGCAGAAATCCAACTTCATTCCCATCAGCGTTTTCGTTCATCGCAAAAGCCTGTTTGACCGTTGGGGCGGGTTCGATGAAACCCTTAAGGTTCTGGAAGACTGGGATCTGGTTCTGCGCTACACGCAGGAAGCGCCCGCGCACCGCCTGCCTTTTCTGGCCGCCCGCCAGCGCGCCTTGGACACGCAACGGGTAAGCCTTTTGCCCCAGGGACAGGACTTTCGCAAAGTGGCGCGTAAATGGAGCCGGGCCTAAGGCTGAGACCTTTTCCGATATAGACGCGACAAGCGCGCCTCTGCTATAGAAAAACATCGAAAAACCACCTGTCGCAAAGGCCAGGACCATGAACACCATCCTGATGATCTTCAGCCATCCTAATCACGAGATCGCCGCGCTGGGCAGCATCCGCCGCTGGCAGCCGCATATGCTTTTTCTCACCGATGGCGGCGGCGAAAAACGCGTGCAGCAAACGAAGCTGGGCCTGGCCGGTTATGTGAACGCGAAGAACACCACCTTCCTCAACCACACTGAGGAATCCCTGTACAACGCGCTAATTGAAAAAGACGCCGGTTTTTACCAAAGACTAGCGGCGCAGGTGGCAGAAACCATCGCGCGCGTGAAGCCGCAGGCCATTTATTGCGATGCCGTGGAATTCTATAACCCGGTGCATGACATGGCCCTGCCGGTGGTGCGCGCCGCCCTGAACGGCAGCGACATCCCGGTGTATGAAGTGCCGCTGATCTACCAGAAACCCGCGCCCGGCGACGAAGAAGCCTTTGAAGTGCAGCGCGTGGCTGCGCCGCTTGAAAAAGACGCGGTGTGGGTGGAACTCAGCGAAGAGGAACTGGCGCAGAAAATCGCTACCCTGAAAAGCAACAACTACCAGATGCTGTTTGACCAGTTGGGCGCGCATATTCTGGGCGCCATTCCCTCGCATGCCCGGCGCGAGCAGTTTTTAAAGGCCCGCCGCAGCCTGCCCGCTCCGGTGCCCGGCCAGGTGCTGCGCTATGACCGCCGCGGCCGCGAACAGAAAGCCGCGGGCGCCGTGCAAGAAGCGATTGGTTATCAGCAGCATTACGTGCCGATGTTCCATGCGCTTTGCCCGGGCAATACGGCTGAAGCCGCGGCCTGATTAACCAAACCGGCGTCCTTTCTCCGCCGCACTGCAGCGAAAATCACCTTTTTTTGCAGGGAATCCTTGCTGCACCGACAAAGGAACAACGCACGCGTGTGCGGTGCAAGGCCCCAATCCTAAGCCGTCCTAAACCCTGTTTTCGTACAATGGTTGGGCCATGGATTTTCCATGGCTCAAGGAGGCATACAATGGGGAAGATCAATATCTTTACGGTGCTTACGGTCCTGATCGTTCAGGGAATTGTTGGGTACCTGTGGTACGGTCCGCACCTGTTCGGAGATGTCATGACGGGTCATGCGATTGATGTCTTTAAAACGGACATAACGTCGCTGGTGTTGATGGTGCTGACGGCCTATGGCCTGACGCATGTTCTTGACGGGTTGATTACATCCAACGGCGTCAAGGATGTTAACGGTGGCATTAAACTGGGTCTGACGGTAGGCAGCTTTATGCTGGGTTTCCCGGCAATCATGCTGCTGAACCTGCTGGGCTTCGGCACCAATATGCTGCTGGTAATCTTCGGATACCTGGTAATCGTGACCATCATGACAACCATGGTCATCATCAAGCTTAAGAAAGTCTAACTTTCTTCCAAGCCTTGACGAGGGCCTTCCTTGGCCCTCGTCTTCTTGTGTCCCATATCTCTTATAAAAAAGAAGCCCCGGCATGCGGGGCTTCTTCCGTTTGGGGTATTCAAAGAAAACTTTACTGAACGTTCACGCGGCCTTGCGTATGAGCGTTGGCGCCGCTGTTCACATCCAGGTTGGGATCATAAGCCCCGTTAGGGTTGCTGGGGCTATAGGCGCCCGTACCCGCACGCGCTCCTACATTGCCCTGGTACGAAGCATTCGTGCCCCGGTGCGGCGTGTTACGGTGCGCCCGTCGCTTACGCGGCGTTTCATTGTTTTGCGCCGCGGTGTTGCTGCTGGCCGTGGTGTTGGTAGTGGCGTTAGCATCAGCATTGATATTGCTATTCATGTTTACCGTCCCGTCGGTTGCGGTATTGGCCCCTGCCCCCGCATTCGCGCCGGTGTTGCCTGAACCATTGACGCTGACGCCTAAAGCGCTGCTTGCATTGGTATCCACGTTGGCATTCTCGCCATTCGGGATCCGGGCGCCGGTATCCACATTCATGCCGGTGCCGCTGTGCGCGGAGTTGTTGTTGATGACATCGGTGTTCAGACCGGTATTCGCGCCGATATCGGCATTCATGCCGGTATTCACTCCGGGCGTGGCGTTCACGCCCAGCGTTCCCGCCGTCGCCGCCAAAGTGCCGATGGAAGAAGTGATGCCGCTACCGCCGCCCACATGGACACCGCCGCCACTACCGCCGCCTGCACCGATGCCTACGGCCTGCGCGCTGCCGGCGAACGCCAGGGCGCCAAAAAGAGTGGTAAGAAAAACGGTTTTGCTAAAAAGCTTCATGATCTTTCTCCTGTTCAGGTGATAGAGAGGAAAGCCTAAAGCCTCGGCCAATTAGCCTTAACGCTCCATTCCCTTCCCGCCCCTGCGGAATCAACGGCGCATAAAAAACCGGAGAGGGTGCTACCGTAATTCCGGCTTAATTAATAATAATACCCGCCCTGATAACCCGGCCGGCCGATATAGCCGAAATAGGTGTTGGCATAGCCACCGGTGTTGTTATAGCCGCGGAAATTCTGATACGGCTCGCCTTCATAATTAGCCGGATCGCCGGTGTTGTGATAATCGTAAACGGGATACTGGTATTCAAAGCGCCGGTAATCAGAGTCGCGAGAATCGCCGACATTGTGCCAGCCGCCGCTATCGTCGAGCAGCATTACATCATTGCCGTCCAGTACAAGAATGGCCGCGCCGACGGGCAGGGTAAACAAGCCGACGGTCACGGCCAATAAAAATCCGGCGGGAATAAAATTTTTCATGGGTTTCTTTGTTGATGTTTCCGGGGGTATTCCTAGCCTTGTGCGGCATAAGCTTGCAATCAGGAAATGTTGCAGGGCTGGAAAATAAACCCGTCCCGTCAGCCTTCCCGCTTCGATTCGCCCCTTTTTTGTCGTATGGAAAGCAAAGATGTCCGCTCCCGCCGCCCCAACCTCTCCCTGGCAATACCCTGATTTTCGCCTGCTGGCTTTTTCGCGCGCCTTCGGCACGCTGGGCATCCAGATGCTGGCGGTGGCCATCGGCTGGCAGGTGTATGACCTGACCCACAGCGCCTTCGCCATCGGCTTTGTGGGGTTTTGCCAGTTCGCGCCTTCTGTGCTGCTGGTGCTTCACGCCGGGCATTTGGCCGACCAACTGGATCGCGGGCGCATTTTGGGATTGGCGCATCTGCTGGCTGGGGTGGCCGCCGCGGTGCTGATGGCGGCAACTTTTTTCTCGGCGGTCTCGCCCTATCTGATTTACGCCATGGCGGTGCTGCTGGGCGTGATGCGGATTTTTGGCGCGCCGGCCGGCCAGGCCCTATTGCCCAACATCGTTCCGAAGGAAGTTTTCTCCAGCGGCGTGGCGTTGAATTCCATGGCCTTTCAGCTGGCCACCATTCTGGGCCCGGCCTTGGCGGGCGGCATGTTCTTTTTCGGCACCGTGGCCGTGTATGCCGCGGCCCTGCTGATGCTGGCGATCGGCGGGATTTCCGCCCTTTTGATCCGCACCCGCACGCGGGGTGAAAAGCGCCCGATGAACACCGAAAACCTGTGGGCGGGAATGAAATTCATTTTCGCGCGGCCTATCATGCTAGGGGCTATCAGCCTGGATCTTTTTGCTGTGCTGTTCGGCGGCGTGGTGGCGCTGCTGCCGATCTATGCGCGCGACATTCTGCATATCGGCCCGCAGGGATTGGGCCTGCTGCGCAGCGCGCCAGCCATGGGCGCGGCGCTGATGTCGCTTTACCTGTCGCGCTACGCCATCAAGAACCGCGCCGGCTTCTGGCTGCTGGCCAGCGTGGTGGTTTTTGGCGTGGCGACCATTCTGTTCGGGTTTTCCATGAATCCGCTTTTTGCCATGGGAATGCTGCTGATCCTAGGCGGCGCCGATATGGTCAGCGTTTACGTGCGCTCGCACTTGATGCAACTGCATACGCCGGACGCCATGCGCGGACGCGTGGCCTCGGTGAACATGCTGTTCATCACCACCTCGAACGAGTTGGGTGATTTTGAATCAGGGTTGATGGCCGGATGGCTGGGCACCGTGCCAGCGGTAGTGTTCGGCGGCGTCATGGCGCTGGTGATTACCGCCCTGGTCGCCTGGCGGGTGCCCCGTTTGCGCAAGCTGAAAAGCCTGGCGCGGATTGAAGTGGAAGAAACCGTGCCGCCGAGCTAACTCCGCTCAATGCATTTCTTTTTTGACCAGATGCTCCACTTCCGCCAGTTCTTTTTCAATGGCGGCCAGCATCTTCTTTTTCTCTTCAGGCGGGGCCAGGTGATTTTCCTGCGCTTTCTTGCAAAGCGTGCCCAGTTCCACCGCGCCCACCGCCAGGCTGATGCCTTTGAAGGCATGGGCCTGCCCGCGCCAAGTGTTTTCCGCACCCTGGCCATAGGTTTCGCGTAGGATCGACAGGCATTCCTGGGCGGAATCCAGAAATACCTGAAACAGCTCGGACTCCATCATCTCGTCGCCGCCGGTGATTTTTCTTAGTTCCGTGAAGTCAAGCTGCGCGGTCATGGGCGGGAGGGCTTCTTTGTCCAGGTTTCGCGCGCCGCCTGATAACGTTGCACGCAATCGGCGATCTGCTGCTGGCTGTAGGGTTTAACGATGAAGCCGTCGGTGTGATTGCTGCGTGCCACTTCCAGCTCTTCCAGGCTGTCATGGGCGGTGACGATGACGATATAGGCCAAGGGGTCCAGCTGCTTGATGGCGCGGGCCAGCGTGTGCCCGTCACCGTCCATCAAACCGATATCGAGAAATGCGATATCGTGGGCCTTCTGCAGATAATTTTCCCAGCCTTCGCGCATGCCCGACACCGCGTCCACCGCATGATGACCGCGCAACACTTCCAGAAGCAGGCGGCGCAGCAACTGCTGATCCTCCACCACCAGAACCTGCAGTTGCTTGCGCAGGGGCCGTTGCAACAGGGCGTTGTGGAACTGGCGCATCTGTGCCGGGCTGGCCTTCAACGGATGTTCCGCGCCGTTTGACACGGCAGGCGCATCGCGCCCCGCCTCGGCGGAAAGAGGCCGGACTTGGTTCTCCTTCTTGGTGCGCAACAGGGTGCTGATTTCATTGCCCATCACTTGCGGATCGAAATAGGCTACCACCGCCTCGGGTTCCAGCGTGACGCCCGGACGCAGCATCGTGCCGACAATAGCGCAGATTCTCTGATAGGTACGCCGCTGCATGCCCAGCCAGGTGATATACACCATGCCGTCTTCGCCGGTGAAAATTTTGGCTTCCACCGTGTCTTCCAGGGCGGGCCGGATGGCCAGGGCGAACGCGTCGCTGCCCGTCCAGCGGATATACTGCTTCTTGACCACCGCCAGGCCCCAGGCCGAAGCCTTGGTGCGATTGATGTCTTCAATGAGCGACAACAAGCCTTCACAGGCGCGGTGCTCAATAAGATTGACCAGCATGCGGATCTCCCTTTTTTCCGGCACTTGCCGGTTGCAACGATTCCGCCTCAAACTACTTTTACTTGCCTTTCTTTATAGCGAGTCTCGTTTACTCCTTCTTTAATTATTCATCGCATTTGATATATCAAAAACCGATCAAATTGTTGGCATCTTTTGCTTGACAAAATAACGCATACGCCGATAGGCAAAATCCATAAAATTTTTTCCATCACGGTAAAAATGCCGTTAGCCATGCTTATTCATCGGACGGTAAATTTTGTGCGCTTAACATGGTGCGGCGCAAAGAAGCGGCGCTTAAAGGTTCATGCTCCAGGATTTCTTTCTCTTCGGAAAATTTCCCGACGCCGTGGAAACCGGCGTTTATCTCCCGTTGATGGTGTTGCTATCGTATGTGGTGGCCTCGATCAGTTCTTACACCGGACTGACGATGGCGGCTTACCTGCGCAACACGCCGACCAAAACCCTGAAAAACATCATGCATATCGGCGGCGCCTTCGCGCTGGGCAGCGGCATCTGGTCGATGCATTTCGTCGGCATGCTGGCCTACAAAATGGACATGGCGGTGACCTATGATCCGCTGCTGACGATGCTGTCGATGGTCATCGCCATTGTCATTGCCTATGGCGTGCTGCAAACCACGCGCGTCACGCATCTTTCGCCACCGGCTCTGGCGGCGGGATCGGTGCTGCTGGGCATAGGCATTTGCGCCATGCATTACACCGGCATGGCCGCCATGGTGATGGACGCCCATTTGCATTACACCCCTTTCTTATTCTTGCTTTCTGTGGTCATCGCCGTTACCGCCTCGGGCGCGGCGCTGTGGATCGTGTTCAACCTGGCGCGCGACCACGGGCGCTGGCAAATGCTGTGGCGAATCCTGGCGGCGCTGGTCATGGGCGCGGCGATTTGCGGCATGCATTACACCGGCATGGCGGCAGCGGTATTCATTCCCTTCGCCGAGTGCCGCCATGACCCTAACCAGAATTTCGACGTGCTGGCCCTGACCGTGGTGACGGTCACCGGCATCATCCTGGCCATGACCCTGGCGCTGGCGATTTACGTCAAGGAAAAAGACCTGACCGATGAGGCCATTTACAGCTTCCCCAAAAAACTTCTGGGGCTGGCGATGATCCTCACGCTGGGCGTGATCATTACCATCGGCAGCAACAGCCTTTCCGCCTATTACCGGCTGAAACAAAGCGCGGAAACAAGTTCCGAAATCAGCACGCTGACCAATGAAATTCTGTACTTGAATAACGGCTTAGGCCTGGACATCCGTCAAACCACGGCGACCGGCGACCCTAAATGGCAGGCCCATTACAACGATAACCGTAAAAAACTTCTGGCCGATATTCGAAAAATTTCCATGCTGTTCAAGGATTCCGAGTTGCGGCACGTGGTGGAAGACGTGGATTCCTCCAACCGCCGCCTCACGGAAATGGAAGCCAAGGCTTTCATCCTGATCGGCGAGAAGAAGCCCCAGACTGCGCTGGCCATTCTGGGAGGCGAAGAATATATCCGTGAAAAACAAACTAGTTTCGAAAACTTGCACCGGTTGGCCGAAGGCATTCGGGGTTTTTCCTATCAACAGATTCTGTCCGCCGCCAGAAAAACCAATTACACGCTGTACATGGTGCTGTTCGGCATCACCATGCTGGTGGTGGCGTGGTATTATGCGCTGCGCAGCATCCGCCGCTGGCGCGCTGAGCTGGAAGCGGTGCGCGATAACCTTCAGCAATCCCGCGCCGAGGCGCTGGCCGCCAAGCGCGCCGCCGAACGCGCTAACCTTGCCAAAAGCGACTTTCTGGCCAATGTCAGCCATGAAATCCGCACGCCCATGAACGGCGTGCTGGGCATGACGCGGCTGCTGCTGGACACACCGCTAAATCTGGAACAACGTGGCTGGGCCGACATCATTCGCCGCTCGGGCGAGAACCTTCTGGACATCATCAACGACATCCTTGATTTTTCGAAAATCGAAGCCGGCAAACTGGTGCTGGAAAGCGCCCCGTTCGATCTTTACACCACGGTGATGGAAATCACCGACCTTCTGGTGCTACGCGTGCAGGAAAAAGGCCTGGAACTGCGCGTGCGCATCGACCCCGACGTGCCGCGCTTCGTGACGGGCGACGATGGGCGCTTCAAGCAGGTGCTGCTGAACCTAGCCGGCAACGCGGTGAAATTCACCGCCCGCGGCCATGTGCTGATCGATTTGGCGGCGGAACCGCAGGGTGAAAAGAAGTTCCGCCTGAAGGTGCGCGTGGAAGACACCGGCATCGGCATCCCGGATGAAAAACTAGCCTATGTTTTCGAGAAATTCTCACAGGCCGAGGAATCCACCACACGCCGCTTCGGCGGCACGGGCCTGGGCCTGGCCATTACCCAGCGCATTGTCACGCTGATGGGTGGCGGCATCCGGGTGCAAAGCACCGCGGGCAAAGGCTCGACCTTTGAATTCGACATTCTTCTAGAAAAAGGCGCGGTGAAAAAATTTGAGCCTCTTCCCGAAACCAGCCTGGAAGGCGTGCGCGTTCTGTTGCTAAGTGAATCCATGTTCAAAAGAAAGCTCCTGGAACAATACCTGGGCCACTGGAAAATGAGCTTTACCAACCGGCACACCCCAGCCGGGCTGCGCGAAGAACTTCTATATGCCGCGCGCGCCGGCAATCCTTACAGCTTCGTCATCCTCGATAATCGCATGAGCCGCGGCAACCTTCTACAACTGATCGAGGACATTCACACCACGCCGCTTCTGGAAAACGTCATGATTGTGGTGCTGAACACCCTACACACCGCCGCGCCGCTAAAAATCAGCGAGGCCGACAGCGTGGCCGCCCTGTTCATCAAGCCGGTGTTCCCGCATATTCTGGAAGCAGGCTTCAAACGGCTGTGGAGCGCGCGGCAAAAAGGCCAAACCCTGCCGCTGGTCACCCGCCAGGCCCTTGCCCAGCTCGAGCGCGGCAATAGCGTCGCCTCGCCTGGCATGGAATTCCAGGGCAAGCATGTGCTGGTGGTAGAAGACATGAAGGTCAACCAGATTCTAATGGGCAAAATCCTCGAGCGTCTGGGCTGTAACGTGGACAGCGTGACCGGCGGCATGGAATCCATCACGCGTCTCGATCACGGCGAATACGACCTGGTGTTCATGGATTGCCAGATGCCCGATATGGACGGCTTCGAGGCGACGCGCCACATCCGCGAGAAAGAATCCATTCTGAACCGTCACACCATCATCGTCGCGCTGACCGCCGACGCCATGATCGGCGACCGCGAAAAATGCTTGCATGCCGGCATGGATGATTACCTGAACAAGCCTTTCTCGCCCGAGCAGATTGCTTCCATGCTGCAAAAATGGTGCGGCAACGGCGCGCGCACCTAAATAAGAACCTTGGGGAAAAAGCTGAAAATACAAAAGAAGCACAACTATTTTCTTAACTGCATCGTTTTCATTTGAGATGGGGTTTCCAAAATCTCACTCTTGCCCGGTGTATAGGCTCCAAGAATTCGGGCATTAGGATCGCCCTTAAGTATCTCCTCCAACCGTGCCCGGTTGTCGGGTATTTCGGTAAAGCCACGCAATTGCCCTTCAGCGTCCTTGAAGCGATGAATGGGATTCTGCGTTCTTTTAAATTCCGCCGCTTGGTTAGGCGACCATACAAAAACAGACTTACCGCCACTAAAATCCGCTTCTTTTGCATTCAAATCGGCCATAAATATCTCCGCTCAATATACCTAGAGAAAGTATTTCATATCTATATTACAAAGATTAAAAACTGGATAAAGCAACATGGTGGGTACAGTTATTCAAAGAACTTATCGTTTCTAACTAACTCTTTATTAACAATCTTCCTGTCCTTCGGATAAAGCTTCTTAAAAAAACAGCGGACGCTTGCGCTTTTAAGGGCGCAAGCGTCCTTCCCCCCACCAGGGAACTTTATGCGTTGCGCCTTCAGCAAAGAAAAACTTGGATAGGTTCTCAAACCCTTTCAAAAGGTTTTTTATAAGAGCGATATAAAATAAGGCAGGGGGAAATTTCTTATTGTTTCCTTACGCCACCCCACGCCAGAATTCTTCTACACAAAACCTGAAGGAGAACTTCCACCATGCGCGGCCTCTTGCTCTGGGTTCTGGGACTTCCCATTCCCGTCATCATTCTTTTGTACCTGTCCCATGTCCTATAAAGATCTTCATCCCTGTCTGCCCGGCGAAGGACGCTATGTGCGCTCCAAGGAACGGGCGATGACGCATTATCCGGGCGCCGTTCCGTCGCAGCGCTGGGTGCGGCACGTGCAGCTGATGAAAGCCGCCCACGAAATCGAGGAAGCGGCGCATTTGCTGCCCGCGCATCAGCGGAAAGCCACGGAAACCTATCGCCACTAGGCGTAAGAGAAGGCCGGGAACACCGCTGCCATTGCTCGACGGCGGTTGTTCCGGCCAGCCTTTTTTATTTAAAACAATTTCCGGTCTTCAAAGAAGAAGGTCCTCCGATTTAGGGTGCGGTCTTCTTGTGGAGACCGCATGTCCGACAGCCCGCGCCTTGCCCTGCCCTATATCGTCGCCAGCCAGGCGCAAAAAGAAATCACGCATAACGACGCGTTGAACGACCTGGACAGCTTGGCGCAGATCAGCGTCATCAACCTGTCCACCGCCACGCCGCCCGGCAGCCCGGCCGAGGGTGACAGTTACATCATCGCCGCCAGCCCCACCGGGGCCTGGAGCGGACAGGCGGGCAAAATCGCCTCCTACTATTCTGGCTGGCGCATCAAAACGCCGCGCGAGGGGTTCCTCGCCTGGGTGCAGGATCTGGACGCGCTGTATGTTTTCGACGGTGCCGACTGGACCGAATTTTCCAGCGGCGGGGGCGGTGGTTCCACCAGTTTTGCCGCAGGAACCGTAAGCGCGCCGGGGTGGCCCGTTACCGGCGATACCGACACCGGATTATTCGCGCCCGCCGCCAATACGCTCAGCCTTGCCGCGGGCGGGGTAGAAGCCGCGCGCTTCAACACCGCCGGCAGCGGCGTGAATTATATTACCCTTACGCCTTCGGCAGCTTCGGCCGCGGTGGTGCTGGGCAACGGCGGCAGCGACACGAATATTCCCATCACCCTCACGCCCAAGGGAACGGGAGCGATCACCCTTTCCAATGCCGCCACCGCCGCAAGCACACTAGGCGTGACCGGCAACTTCGCCGTGAACACCAACAAATTCAATGTCACCGCCTCCAGCGGCAATACCACCGTGGCGGGGACTTTGGGCGTGACTGGCGCGGCCACCTTTTCCAATTTGAACGCGACAGGTGTGGTGCATAACGATACTAGCGGCTTGCTTTCCACCTCGCTGATCGTCAATGCCGATATCACCAACGCGACGATTGACCTGACCAGCAAAGTCACCGGCACGCTGCCTGCCGGCAATGGCGGCACGGCCAATGCTTTTACCGCTTTTTCCGGTCCGGCCAGTTCGGTAAAAACCTTCACCCTGCCCAATGCCAGCGACACGCTGGCCTGCCTGGGGCAGGCACAGACCTGGACGGCGGCGCAATCTTTCAATTCTTCCGATTTTCTTTTGAAAGGATCGACCTCGGGCACGATTACACTGAACGCCGCCGCCGTGGCGGGTTCCAACACTCTGACTTTGCCCGCCGCCACCGACACGCTGGTGGGAAAAGCCACCACCGACACGCTGACCAATAAAACCCTGACCGCACCGGCGATTTCCACCATCAGCAACACCGGAACGCTGACCCTGCCGACTTCCACGGACACTCTGATAGGCCGTGCTACCACCGACACCCTCACCAACAAAACCCTGACCAGCCCAAGCATTAGCGGCGGCACACATACCGCTCTAACCTCGCTGGGAATTCGTTCTAGCGGTTCTGGCGCGTTTGATTTGACTGTGGCAAACAGTGAAAACCTGAGTGCTGGAAGAACTTTGACGCTGACGCTGAACGACGCCGCGCGCACGTTGAGCATGGGTGGCAACCTCACCACCGCCGCCGCCTTTACCACCTCGGGCGCAAATGCGTTGACGCTTACCACCACCGGCAGTACCAACGTCACGCTGCCGACCAGCGGCACGCTGGCCACCACGCAATATGGTGGACCGATTTTTCCCACCTCGTCTTATCCCGCCGACACCGCCGGACGGCTGTTTCCGAATTTCTATGCAGGCGGTGGCGGCAACACTGCAAGCCGCGACGAAGGCATGGGCGTAAAGGCCTCGCTGGATGCCGACGCCACCTGGGAACTGCGCTTTCCCATGCCGCCGGCGATTCCTTCAGGCACGCTAAAGCTGATGGTGCTGGGCCTGGCCAATGCCAGCAGCAACAGCGCCAAGTTCACGGTGAAAGACGCTACTTGCGCCGCTGGAGCCAGCCCTTCGGCGGCTTCGCTGACCAGTGAAACCCAAAGCACCGTGACCTGGTCGAGCGGCGATGCCGATAAATACAAACAGACCAAGGTTTCGTTGACGGCCACGCCCGCCGCGAATGACATGCTGGTGGTGGCGGTCACCTTCAATACCAGCGGCTGGACGCTGGCCGCGGTGAGCACCTGGATCGCCTATGTGATTTGGGAATAGACATGGCGCGCGGCTTCGGCACCACTTTCGGCACCAACGCCAACGATCGCATCACCGGCGGCACCAGCGTGACCAAGGGCACCACGCTGTCGATCGCCGCCTGGGTATGGCGCAACGGTGCGGGCGGCGGCAATGTAGGAACCATTTTTGCCGTTTCCGATTCTGTTTTCACCGTGCCTTATGTGGACTTATACACCACTTCGACCACCACGCGTTTTGAAATCGGTTGGTCGACCAGCACGGGCGCCACCGCCGCCTGGACCTGTCCGGTTCTTTCCAATTCGGTCTGGCATCACTTGGCGCTGACCTATGACGGCGGCTCAACCAGCAATGCGCCGGTGATGTATATCGACGGCACGTCACAAACCGTAACCACTGTTAAGGCCGCAAGCGGCAGTCTTTCGGCAGTAACGCAGCCGCTGTGCATTGGCGGCGTATCGGGCGGAACCTATGGCTGGGACGGAAAAATCGCCGAGGGGGCCTTCTGGAACAGCACCATTCTGACCGCCAATGAGGTGAAAGCGTTAAGTCTAGGCGCCGCGCCATTTCGCGTCCGGCCGGATGCCTTGACGCTTTACTGCCCGCTGTGGGGCACGGCTTCGGGTGAGCCGGATTTCGGGCCCAATCATTACAGCATGAGCGTGACCGGAGCCGCCGCGCAAAGCCACGCGCCGGTTCAGTTGTTTTCGGGAAGAAACCGGCGGATTGGTTGACGATATATCCCCTCCCTTCGGGAGGGGGGTATAAGCATTCGTGCCCGTCTTGGGCACATGCAACCCGGATAAAAGCGAGCTTGCGCGGGGAAGCCATTATTTTCTAATCACCATTCCCTAAAAATCCAATCTGCCTGAGCTTGGGAACCATAGAGGCTATCCGGCTGAATTCAGCGCTGCTTGGTGTTTCGATATCAGCATCCCTTCCAGTAACCGCATGCTTGACTCTCACGAGTTCAGGATTCCATTTGCCTGTTTTGGTAACTTGTCCAAGTTCTGCCACGACTTCTTTTATAACCACTTCGGCTTTGGCATAGTCGTTGCTTGATTGATCGACGGGTGTGCTGAATTCGCCGTGATAATAGAAACCATGGACAATATGGGCCCTCTCCATAATTTCTTTTCTTTCCGCATCTATGGCCTTTAATAGATAAGGGTCTATATTATTGTCAGATTCTTTAAATTCGGCTTCGATTTTACGAGCCGTATCTTCAAATAGTTTGATCAGCCTCGAATATACCTCTCCGTAGTGTTCTAGGTAAGCCAAGCCATTATGAGTGGAATCTCCCGCCAAACTCGCTTTGTATGTAAGGCGATGTGAGTAAGCATCCACATAATCGAGCAATACCTTCGGCCCTTGAAACGCATTTTCGTTCAGATAATCAATGACCCCGGCCAAAGATCGAAGCCCTGAGCTTATATGAAGAAATACCTCATTCCTCGCTGCTTCATATTCGGTGGTAATGGGTCTTTGATCTTGTCCAGCACGGATTCTTCGCACGGCTGCTTCAATCTGCAATTCTTTTTCAGT